>CAYWSF010000005.1:20566-22974 GCA_964460725.1 uncultured Desulfosporosinus sp. | reverse complement strand
TAGATGGAAAAAATGATTGTAAGAATTCAGCGTGCAGAAATCAATAATTTCCAAAACGTAAGACATGGAGCCTTCAAGTTTGCCTGTAACCTTAAAGAAGACATATTCGAGTCAACCGCTGACATTCTTGGATTATATGGCCAGAACGGTTCGGGAAAAACAACCTTTATTCATGCCCTAAGTGTACTGGATGCGCTCCTTTCCGGAAAAGTATTGCCCAAGGAAACATTTAACTATATAACCAAAGATCAAAAACACGCCCAAGGTTCATTTGAATTTAGTCTGACTGATGCCACGAACTTTTATAGAGTGATATATGATTTCAAGCTTTCTAAAAGAGAGAAGGACATTTGGGAAGAAGAGACGGGAAATTCTAATCCGGTTTATGTTTCGCGTGAGAAAATAAAATATTCTAGTTTAGAAAATGGGGAATGGACTAGATTGCGAACAATAATTGATAGTAGCTCGGATAATGAGAAGCCATTTATACCCGATGTGAGACTTGAGGAATTCACTAGGGGAAATAAAAAGGTAGAAGATGAATTACGTGTAAGCAAAAAAATTGCTATTAACCAATCGACTTCCTTTATTTTTTCCAGGGAAACTCAAAAACAGATTAAGGAAAGTTGTAAAGTTCAACTCTATTTAAAAATCCTTCAATCCCTTAATTATTTTGGACGTTTCGAATTGTTCGTTATCGGGAATAGGGCTCCTGTAACATTGAACATTGCGATACCCGTAGACACGATGGAAAAGGAAAATTCTCTTTCGTCGCTTTCACCAGGCAGCATTTTGCTAAAGTTTGATGGACCTACGGTTATTCCTGAAAAAAGTTTTAGTCAAGCCAGTAAGGTCATTAACGTGATGAATACCGTTTTATGTGAAATAGTTCCAGGGTTACAAGTTGATCTGGTCAATATGGGAAAGCATATGATGCTTAATGGAACTGAAGGCATTAGTGTGGAAATGGCTTCTGTGAGGAACGAACAAAAAATCCCAATCCGTTTTGAATCAGAAGGCATTAAAAAGATAATATCTATACTTCATACGATAATCGCAATGCACAATAATCCATCAATGACACTAGCCATTGATGAGCTGGATGCCGGAATTTTTGAATATCTGTTAGGGGAAATTTTAAAAGTAGTTAAGGAATCAGGTAAAGGGCAGCTTATTTTTACTTCTCATAATTTAAGGCCTTTAGAAACGCTTCATAAAAACTCAATTCTTTTCACTACTACTAATCCAGAAAACCGTTACATTAGGTTAAAGAACGTTAACACTAATAACAATTTAAGAGATTTGTATTATCACGATCTAATACTTGGTGGTCAAAAAGAGTCTATTTACGAATCAACTAATACCTTTGCTATTAGCCATGCGCTTCGAATGGCAGGTGTAAAGTAATGGCTAAGAAGATTATTCTTTTCATTGTTGAGGGAATCTCAGACCAAACCTGCTTGGGCTATATATTAAGCAAGATTTTAAATAATCATAGAGTAGAGTTTCAAATGACTCAGGGTGACATTACAACAAAAATTGGCATCAATTCAAGCAATGTTTCCGCAAAAATAGGTGATGTCGTAAAAGAATTCAGCGGCAAGATTTTTAAGGCACGTGACTTTTGTGAAATTGTACATTTGATTGACATGGATGGAGCCTATGTTTCTGATGATAAATTAATTCAAAAAAGACCAGATACCCCCGTAGACCTATCCGATCAAAAGAGACTGTACTACAGCGATAATCAAATATTTGTAAATAATATTGAAGATACGCAACGGAGAAACCAGCTAAAGACATCTATTATAAACCGTCTTATTACTTTAAAACGTGTTTGGAAAACTATCCCATATAGCGCCTATTTTTTCTCGTGTAATTTAGATCATATTATGCATGAACAAAGGAATCTTCTAAGTAAAGATAAAATTACTTATGCAGAAGCTTTCATATCAAAATATGAAAAAGATGAAACAATTTATCAATTCATTGATTTAATGCACGATCCCGGAATTGCGGTTAAGGGGGATTATGAGGAAACCTGGACATTTATTAAAGCTGATACTAACTCCTTAAAACGCTATACTAACTTTCATCTATTTTTTTCAAACCCAAAGAATCCTCGTGAGTAAGGTCCACTTCTACCGAACTAATGCCTATGCATATGATGTTGGTAAAATCATATGCATAGGGCCTGATTCCTTTCCACATGCTAATTCCACTGTATATGCATAAATACATATACACATAACCCGATCTTATATGTTATTTTTCCCAATTGGTGTGGCAAAATGATAAATTTCGTAAGCTTTATATAAAAAGCCACGTTAAGAAATAGGATCTTGACCAGTTAATGCTAGTTGTGCTAAACTGATATAGTTGACTGAAATTATGTCATTAGCAGGTGC
>CAYWSF010000005.1:14072-20466 GCA_964460725.1 uncultured Desulfosporosinus sp. | reverse complement strand
ATGCTAGTTGTGCTAAACTGATATAGTTGACTGAAATTATGTCATTAGCAGGTGCGGCATGTTGCGCCTTTTATTGAAATGAAATGGGAAAGAAGGTGGAGACATGAAAGAAAAAATTCACCCGAAATATGAGCAAACTACGATTACTTGTGCTTGCGGGGAAGTTATTCCAACCGGCAGTACAAGAAAAAACATTAAAGTAGAAATTTGTTCGAAATGCCATCCCTTCTATACTGGAGTACGGCGTTTTGTCGATTCTGGCGGACGAGTTGATCGGTTTAATAAGCGATATGGCATGTAAACAACGACCTGCGGTCGTTGCTGGTGGAAAAGCAGAGCGCAAGCTCTGCTTTTTGCGTAATTGTTTAATGCATTAATTTATTAATCTTCTAATGCGTTAATGTGTAATTTATCTAATCTCGGAATTATCTAATGCCTACTTATTAAGCGCGAACACCGCGTTGAGCGCTTCAATATACTAATGGAAGGAGGGGGCTTTGAATGGGCAGACCGGTCCAATATGGCGGGCAAGCCGTCATTGAAGGGGTTATGATGCGTGGGCCGCGGGAGTGTGCCATTGCAGTGAGGCTACCGAACGGTGAGATTGAATTATCGTACCTTCCGCTTAATACCTGGGTTCAAAAGCCCATTTGGAAGTTACCTTTGCTCCGGGGGTTTGCAGCACTTATAGATTCATTAATTGTTGGCACTCGTGCTTTAACTTTTTCGGCCAATCGTTCATTAGCAGATGATGAGGAAGAGGAAGAAGAAGAACTAGGATTTTGGGAAATGGCTTTGACCATCGGCTTTGCTTTTGCTTTGGCGATTGTGCTTTTTGTAGTTCTGCCGACGGGAGCAGCTCATCTTTTCCAGGGAAAGATCACCAGTTCTGTGGGTCAGAATTTATTGGAGGGTGCGATCAGGCTTATAGTATTCTTCCTCTACGTTGTGATTATTTCCCGGCTCAAAGATATTCAACGGGTTTTTCAGTATCATGGTGCTGAGCATAAAGCAATATTTACCCATGAATCGGGGAAAGAACTAACAGTAGAAAATGCCCGCCTTTTCCCCAGGCTGCACCCACGCTGCGGAACGAGTTTTCTTCTGATTGTGGTTGTTGTCAGTATATTTGTGTTTGCCTTTGTGGGTATTCATCCTTTGTGGTGGCGGATACTATCCCGAGTGATTCTTTTGCCTTTGGTGGCCGGCATCGCTTATGAGATCCTTAAATTTTCCGCACGAAATTTTGATTCACCGTGGCTGCATTGGCTAATTGTTCCAGGTTTGTTATTACAAAAGCTAACTACGCAGGAACCGGACGAAGCCCAACTTGAGGTTGCCTTGACTGCTTTGAAGGGTGTTTTGGACACGGGCCAAGAACTTACGTAATTTTGGGGTGTAAAAGATGTTTGAAAAACTTAACGAGATTGAACGGAAATACGATGAGTACATGGTGCTGCTAAGTGATCCGGAAATAATTGCCAACCAGAGCGAATGGCAAAAATATGCCAAAGCCCAGGCCGGCATGACAAATCTGGTCACCGCATTCAGGGAATACCGGAAGGTACAACATGAACTGAAGGAAACAGAAGATTTACTCCGGGAAAAACTTGACCCCGAAATGCAGGAATTAGCTGAGCAGGAGCGGGATGAATTGCAAAACGCTTCTTTGGAACTCGAAAAAGAAATTAAGGTCTTACTTTTGCCCAAGGATCCATCGGATGAAAAGAATGTCATCATGGAAATTCGGGCCGGAGCAGGTGGCGACGAGGCATCTTTGTTTGCCGCAGACTTGTATAAGATGTATACTCGTTACGCGGAAGATCAGGGTTGGAAAGTGGAAATTCTCAGTGCAAGCTATTCAGATCAAGGCGGTTTTAAAGAAATTATTTTTCTTCTGGAAGGGCATGGGGTGTATAGCAAACTCAAATTTGAAAGCGGCGTGCACCGGGTTCAACGTATTCCGGTAACAGAATCGGGAGGCAGGATCCATACGTCTACGGCCACGGTTGCGGTCCTTGCTGAGGCTGAAGAAGTGGAAGTCACAATTAACCCGAACGACTTGCGCATAGATCTTTACTGTGCCAGCGGACCAGGCGGACAGTGCGTGAATACCACTCAGTCGGCCGTGCGCATTACCCATGTTCCCACGGGGATTATCTCATCTTGCCAGGATGAAAAATCTCAGCTCAAGAATAAAGATAAAGCTTTGCGTGTTTTGCGCGCCCGTATCCTGGAGAAAGCACAAGAAGAGGCGGTTGGGGAGCAGGCGTCTGAGCGCCGCCATCAGGTCGGCACAGGAGACCGCAGTGAACGGATTAGAACCTATAATTTCCCTCAAGGCCGGGTAACCGACCATCGCATCGGTTTATCGCTGCACCGCCTGGAAGCGATCCTAATGGGTGACCTGGACGAAATGATTCAAGCCCTCCAATCATCAAATCAAGCCGAACAACTAAAAGCCAGCCATTAATCGGAAGCAGGAAGCAAAGGGATGTTCTTTTTGCTTCCTTTAAGGTGTTATAGGGGTGACGCAGCGGGGATGACGTCAAAGGGATACGTCAAAGGGATACGTCAAAGGGATGACGTAACAAGGATGACGCAACAAGGATGACGCAACAAAGATGACGCAACAGGGATGGTGCAGTTAATTTTGAATGTTCTTGAGGGGATGCGTTGGGGCGAAGCACAATTGTTAGATAAAAAAATTGAAAATGCGCGCTTTGACGCAGACTTATTGTTAGCCGGGATTTTGGAAGTGTCCCGTGACCGCCTTTATCTTGATTGGGACCTTACGTTGTCGGAGCAAGAGGAGACGGATTATCGGGCAGTTATCTTTCGTCGTG
Source organism: uncultured Desulfosporosinus sp. (assembly GCA_964460725.1). Lineage (GTDB taxonomy): Bacteria > Bacillota > Desulfitobacteriia > Desulfitobacteriales > Desulfitobacteriaceae > Desulfosporosinus. The sequence continues at coordinate 17,620 of CAYWSF010000005.1, read as the reverse complement.
CCGCTCACGAGCCGCTCCAATACATCTTAAAACGGCAGGAGTTTATGGGCTTATCCTTCTATGTTGATGAGCGGGTGCTGATCCCGCGTGCGGACAGCGAGCTATTAGTGGAAAAATGGCTTGAACTGGTCCGGCTGGAAGAAAGTCAGGAAAAGCAGGAAAGTCAGAGAAGTCAGAGAAGTCTGGAACGGCAGGAAAAGCAGGAAAGGCTGGAGCCGGACCGCTTGATTAAGGTAGCCGATCTTTGTACCGGCAGCGGGGCCCTCGCAATTTCGATGGCCTATTATTATCCGCAAGCTGAAGTAATCGGCACCGATCTTTCCCAGGATGCCCTGGATGTTGCGCGCGTGAATGCCCGGCGTTTGGGTGTCTCTGTGCAGTGGTGCCAAGGAGATTTTGTGCAGCCGATCCGGGGAGAACGTTGGGACTATATTATCACTAATCCTCCCTATGTCTCAGCGCAGGATTATGGTCAGTGCGCTCCGGAAATTTTTCGTGAACCGGCGCTGGCCTTTCTGGCAGGGCAAGACGGTTTGGACTTTTATCGCAAATTGGCAGAAGAAATTGGAATCTTATTAAATCCGCGGGGGAAACTATTAATGGAAATCGGCTGGAATCAAGCTGCGGAAGTTTGCAAAATTTTTCAGGCGAAGGATTTTGAAACAGAGGTTTTTCCGGACCTTGCCGGACACGATCGGGTGATCCTGGTTAAGATGAGAAAGGTGCATACTTGGAGACATGGGACCAGGTAGAAAACATTATAAATGGTAATGAAAACGGGTGAGAAAGGTGCATACTAAACGAGGATTTATTGATGCGTTAAATCCGGAGGCCGGGCTGTTAAAAGAGGCTGCAGCATTGCTCCGAGCGGGGGAACTGGTAGCCTTTCCGACGGAAACAGTCTATGGTTTAGGGGCGAATGCCCTGGATGCATCAGCTTGCGCCAAGATTTTTGAAGTGAAAGGGCGCCCTCAGGATAATCCCTTAATTGTGCATGTTTGCAGTTTTGCTATGGCAGATAGTTTAATTACCAACTGGACGCAGGCCGCAGAACTATGTGTTAAACATTTCTGGCCGGGCCCGTTAACTTTGGTAATGCCCAAAACGAGCAAAGTACCGGATGAGGTTACTGCCGGCCTGGCTACCGTAGCGATTCGGATGCCCAGTCATCGGGTTGCCTTCCGTCTGATCGAGGAAACAGAGCTGCCGCTTGCCGCACCAAGTGCCAATCTCTCGGGCAAACCCAGTCCGACAAGCGGCAGTCATGTATGGCATGATCTCAAAGGTAAAATCCCACTCATCCTGGATGCCGGGTCTAGTCAGGTCGGATTGGAATCAACCGTACTTGATTTAACCGGCGAGGTTCCCACCATCCTGCGCCCGGGCGGAATATCCCAGGAACAGTTGGAAGCGGTACTTGGCGAGGTGGGGGTGGACAAGCCCTCTGATATAGAGCCTCCCAAAGCACCCGGCATGAAATATCGGCACTATGCACCACAAGGCGAGATGCTGTTGCTGATTGGTCCATCCGAGCGCCTCAACCGGCGGATGAGGACGGAAATTCAAAAAGGGCATGCTAGACTGAAAAAAGTGGCAGTACTTTGCACGCTGGAGAGTGCGCCCTTGTTACATGAATTGTCTCCAGATCTATTGTATGTAATGGGGTCTAAAAAACGGGTGGAAGAAGTGGCAAGCAACTTATTTGAAGGGTTGCGATTGTGCGATGAACGAGGCATGGATTTAATATTGGCCGAAGGGGTCGAAGAAGGAGGCCTGGGTACGGCGATTATGAATCGCTTGCAGAAGGCCGCCGGTAAGAAAATTATATATGTCTAATGCCAAGGCGTAATCAGTGAGTGTAACTGGTGTAACGAAAAATAAACCTCTTCTCCTGTGCATATATCTATTGGGAATGGGGGGAAGGATATTGGATTTAGCATGGGTTGTAGCAGTTGCCATTGCCTTGGGAACAGATGCATTCTCTTTGTCTTTAGCTCTTGGCCTGGCCGGTATCAGAAGAAGCATGCTTATCCGTTTGCCTTTGGTAGTGGCCGTTTTCCATGTGTTTATGCCGCTGATCGGGATGTTGGCGGGTCAGGCGCTTGGAACGTTGCTTGGTCGTTATGCCGGTTGGCTGGGGGCTTTGGTGCTGATCTTTTTGGGCGGGAGAATGCTGTACAAAGTATATTGGCCAACCGTTGAACATTATCCTTTCCGGGAAGCAAGAAAAGCTCTTTTTCAGAAAAAATCAGCGTCAAGTGCTGCCCTCAGCGGTTTTGGCATTTATCTGTTAGCAGCCGGTGTTAGCCTTGATGCCCTCACGGTAGGATTTTCACTGGGCACAATCAGAACGGAAATCTACTTCACGGTCTTAATCATTGGCCTGGTTGCCGGGTTGATGACTGCCGCAGGTTTAATTTTAGGGCGTGTGATGGGAACACGCTTGGGGGATAAGGCCGAACTGCTGGGAGGTTTGGCTTTGGTGCTAATCGGTGTCAAATTGCTTTTCAGTTAGATTGAGGTAGGATATAATGGGCATGAAACTTCTGTTTATTTGTACGGGTAATACCTGTCGTAGTCCAATGGCAGAGGCCTTGGCCAGAAAAATACTCGGCGATTCGGTTCAGGTTAGTTCGGCGGGACTGGCGGCATATCCCGGGGAAAGTGCCAGCAGCTATGCCATTGAGGTCCTTAGTGAGAAGAATATTGACCTTTCGGGACATCGCAGCAGAAGAATGGAAGAGCAGCTATTGGCTGAGGCTGATTGGATTATTCCGATGACCGAAGCGCAAGTCGAAACCTTGTCGTTTCTATATCCACTTTATATACATAAAATCCGCTGTTTAGGTGATTGGGGAGAACAAAAAAAAGATGTTCCGGATCCCTGGAGCGGTTCTCTCGCTGTTTATCGTCAAACAGCACAGGAGATCGAAGAATTGTTAAACGTATTAAAAGAATACCTACGGTGAGCCAAACAGTGTCCAAAATGTGGACTAACGGCATTATTTTTTTTGTCGGTTTAGCAGGGATTGCCAAACATATAGCGAATAAATGTTTTTTATGAGGATTAAGGATGGGGAAGGAAAATGCGAGTTGCACTGGGAGCCGATCACGGTGGTTATGAACTGAAGGAAGTGATTCTTAAGCATTTAGAAGCACAGGGATTAGAGGTTCAGGATCTGGGAACCTACTCGGCTGATGCCGTGGATTATCCCAAGTATGGTTCTGCCGTAGGAAATGCCATTGTCAAGGGCGAGGCCGACGTGGGAATTGCGATCTGCGGAACTGGGCAGGGGATTGCCATCTGCGCCAATAAAATTGCCGGCATTCGTGCTGCGGTCTGTTCTGAGACGTTTTCCGCCCGCATGGCCAGAGAACATAATAATGCTAACGTTTTGGCGCTCGGTGCCCGGGTAATCGGGGCCGGCCTGGCCCTTGACATTGTGGATATCTTTTTAAAGACAGAGTTTTCAGGGGGCAGACATGCCCGCCGGGTAAATATGATTACCGGTATTGAACGGGGAGAAAACTTGACTTAAGACCAAGAC
>CAYWSF010000005.1:0-13972 GCA_964460725.1 uncultured Desulfosporosinus sp. | reverse complement strand
CAAGACCAAGACTCAAGCTAGAGAAAGGTTTTTATTGTATTAAGCAGGGTCGGCAGTACTCGAACTTACAATCGGTGGAGATTGTGTAAAAAATTAAATTCATCTTAGGAGTGGAGTGAACAAATTTGGATTATATCAAACAGTGGATACAACCCCAGGACCCGGAAGTTGCGCAAGCGATTGAGCAAGAAGAGAACCGTCAGCGCAGCACCATTGAGTTAATTGCTTCCGAGAATTTTGTCAGCCGGGCAGTGCTGGCAGCACAAGGGTCAGTTTTAACGAACAAATATGCGGAAGGATATCCGGGCAAGCGCTATTATGGCGGCTGCGAATTTGTCGATGTAGCAGAAAACCTGGCGCGGGATCGGATTAAGAAACTTTTTAACGCCGAGCATGCCAATGTTCAACCTCATTCCGGCGCCCAAGCCAATACGGCAGTTTATTTTGCCTTCTTAAAACCGGGCGACACGGTACTGGGCATGAATCTATCCCACGGGGGACACTTGACCCATGGCAGTCCGGTGAATATTTCGGGCATTTATTTTAACTTTGTCTCCTACGGTGTTAATTCAGAAACCGAGCGCATAGACTATGATCAGGTTCGTCAGTTAGCGCTTGAACATCGGCCCAAAATGCTTGTTGCCGGGGCCAGTGCCTACCCGCGGATCATCGATTTTGAAAAACTGCGGGAAATTGCCGATCAGGCGGGTGCCTTATTAATGGTCGACATGGCACACATCGCCGGACTGATAGCCACAGGATTACATCCTTCCCCGGTCCCTTATGCACATTTCGTGACCTCCACTACCCATAAGACGTTAAGGGGGCCGCGCGGCGGTTTCATCCTGTGCCGGAATGAGCATGCGCAAGCAATTGATAAGGCGATATTCCCTGGCATTCAGGGCGGTCCCTTGATGCATGTGATAGCCGCGAAAGCAGTTGCCTTTGGTGAAGCTTTGCGGCCGGAGTTTAAAGAATACCAAAGCAAGATTGTGGAAAATGCCAAAACCCTGGCGCAAGCCTTGGTCGAGCGCGGTTTCCGTCTTGTTTCCGGCGGAACGGACAACCATCTTATGCTTGTCGATGTGCGTCCCAAAGAATTAACCGGCAGAGACGCTGAAAACATTCTGCATCAAGTAGGCATTACGGTCAATAAAAATACGATTCCCAATGATCCGGCCAGTCCTTTTGTAACCAGCGGAATTCGGATTGGCACGCCGGCAGTAACCACGCGCGGTATGAATCCGGCTGCGATGCAAAGAATCGCCGAGGCCATGGACTATGCCTTGACCTCCCATCAGGATCCTGATAAACTGGCACAAGCGAGGGAAATTGTCGCTGCGTTATGCGAGGAGTTTCCCTTATATGCTGACTTAGGTTAGTCCGGGCAGCATAATGACAGAGGAAAAACACCAGAAGTATCAGGAAGAACGTCAGGGAGAACACCGGGAAAAACGTCAGGGAGAACGTCCCAGTTGGGATAGTTATTTTATACAGCTGGCTAACGTGGTGGCGGGGCGTTCAACCTGTCTGCGCCGCCAAGTCGGAGCAGTGATCGTAAAGGAAAAACAGATTTTAAGCACCGGTTATAATGGGAGTCCTTCAGGGCTCCTGCACTGTGATCAAGTAGGCTGCCTGCGACAGAACTTAAGCGTTCCCTCCGGAGAGCGTCATGAGATTTGCCGTGCCGTGCATGCCGAACAAAATGCCTTGGTACAAGCTGCCCGGCATGGGGTGGCAATTTTAGGTGCGGATCTTTATGTAACTCATCAACCGTGTGTGCTCTGTATTAAATTACTGATTAATGCCGGGATCCGGCGAGTGGTCTATGCTTCTTCCTATCCGGATCAGCTTGCCGTGTCCATAGCCGGAGAAGCAGGTCTGGAGTTAGTACAGTTAACAAAGCCCGAGGCACAAGATGCGCAGGGGAAATTCACGACATAATTTTTCTGCATGCAGACGATGGCGGCAGCCGTCTGGCTATGTATCATATCTTTGTGTGAAATATATTTTGTTGAATTTCTGATTTGGTGTATGAGACAAAGCTGTTGCTCGGTTACTGCATTTGTTGTATAAATCATGAAGCAGGAATTCCTAAGCAGGAAGATTCTTCATGAAGAGATACCCTATGAAGATTACTCTATGAAGATTACTCTATGAAGATACTCTATGAAGATACTCTATGAAGATACTCTATGAGGATACTCCTATGATGAGATACTCCAATTAAGATTCTTCTGAGAGAAGATATTTCTGAAGATACTTCTGAAGATACTTCGTATGAAGATACTTCCTATGAAAGAAAGGAACGTAAGGACTTGAGTAACCCGAAAAAAGTAATGGTCGTATTTGGTACACGTCCGGAGGCGATCAAAATGGCTCCGGTGATCCGGGCCCTGCGCCGGAAAGAGGCGATCTCCTGTCAGGTTGCCGTGACAGCTCAGCATCGTGAGATGTTGGATCAGGTTTTAGAGTTGTTCAAAATAGTTCCGGATTTTGATCTTAATCTGATGAAGCATGGCCAAACGCTGACAGATATCACCACGCGGGTGTTAACCGGGCTGGGAGAGATTCTGCAGAGTGAACGGCCGGACCTTGTGCTGGTACATGGGGACACCACAACTACCTTCGTAGCTGCCCTGGCAGCTTTTTATGCGCAAATTCCGGTCGGGCATGTTGAAGCAGGGCTGCGCACGGGCAACAAATATTCACCGTTCCCGGAAGAAATGAATCGTGCCCTGACCAGTGTGCTGGCGGATCTGCATTTTGCTCCCACAGAAACGGCAAAGCAGAATCTTTTACGCGAAGACGTTGCACCGGACAAAATATTTGTCACGGGCAATACCGTGATCGATGCCTTATTAGCAACAGTAAAAGCGGAGTATAGTTTTCTTGACCCGGAGATCCGGACCATTCTTCAACAAAGAGCAGCCGGCCGGCTGATTCTGGTCACAACCCATCGCCGGGAAAATCTCGGTGAACCGATGCGGCAAATTTATCAGGCTTTGCATAGTATGCTGGAGACATTTCCGGACACGTATGTAATATTCCCGGTGCATAAAAATCCGCAGGTCCGGAAGGTAGTCACGGAGCTGTTAGGCTCTCATCCGCGGGTTAAGCTAATTGAACCGATGGACTATGAACCTTTTGTTAATCTCATGGGCCGTGCGCATCTAATCTTGACCGATTCTGGCGGAATACAGGAGGAAGCACCTTCGCTGGGAAAACCGGTTCTGGTGGTGCGGGATACAACAGAACGCCCGGAAGCCGTGGAAGCGGGGACAGTTTCCCTGGTCGGGACCAAATACGAGAGTGTAATTGAGGAACTCAAGCGTCTGCTCAGTGACCGGCGTGCCTATCAAAAAATGGCCCTGGCCGGTAATCCTTACGGAGACGGGCAGGCAGCCGGTCGAATCGCCGATATCATAATTGGAAAATAGATGTAAAATAATTTCCAGAGAAAATCTTTTAAAAAAAGTACAAAATTATCCTAAAGTGTGGTAATATATAAATGCATTGAAGATGGCCCCTGAAATTATTTGAGGGAAAGTTGGAATAAAAGTTATTTTTATATCAGATAATAAATAAATTACTCGATTTTAGCAAATGCTTAAATAAATAACCGATTTTAAAATTTAGCAAATATAACCCGATCTTTTACATAAAAACATGATATATATTAATTATTTTGAAGCAATATAAATTATGAGCCTTCACATTTATGAAGCAATAAATTATGACCTTCACTGTTTAAAACTGTAAAACTTATGAGCCATCATAATTCGAAGCCGTAAAGCTCATGAGCCTTCACAAGATAATCAAGATATAATTCTGACCAAAATAGAAAGAGGTACACCTAATGGCCAAGAAGAAGAACTGGCAGAGAGCTGTTTTTGTAGCGTCGAGTACCTCGACAACGCTGGCTGCGTTAGTTCTCGGCGGATACTTCTTGGGAAATTACTTGGATAAACGTTGGGACATTGAACCATTGATGACTCTTGTTCTGATGATCGGTGGTCTGGCAAGTGGAGTGATTAACTTAGTGGCCACATTGGTTAAAGAGTATGGGGACTAAGAGGGCTTGATATTTCTCATGGTGAAAAAAAACTTGTTAGCTTTTGGGATTGGAACAGTTTGTATTTTTCTGGGGATAGTCATTTCCGGCCAACATTCCTATTACGGGGGTTTACTAGGATTTTGGGTAGGTTATGGTTATGTTATATGGGTACAGCTTACATCAAAACGCAGCTCTGGGCTGGACATCCATGCGGCGATCAAAAAGATGCGCCGCAGTATTATGGCGCGCTTAGGCGTGGTTGTTTTGGTGGTAGTTGCTGTTGCCCGCTTCCAGCCAAGCTGGCTTTTCAGTTTGGCACTAGGGATTGCTGCAGGAGTTGTTCTATCCTTTATCATCGTGGCAATAATTATGATTAATGCAGAAAGGGGTGATAAAAAAAGTGCATGAAACAGTTTTATGGCAATTCTTGAATTCCACAGTTCACGCCAAAACTTTAATCATGTTGTGGACAGTAATGATTATAGTTTTTATCTTCTGCTACCTTGGCGTGCGCAATTTAACCAGTGGCAAGCCCGGGAAGATGCAAAATGTGCTGGAATGGATCGTCGACTTTGTTAAGAATATTCTTGATGAAGCCATGCCTAAAGAGAAGGGACGCCCGCTGTTGTTTTATATGCTCTCTTTGATTGTGTTTATTTTCTTTTCCAACCAGATTGGTATCTTACCGAATGTAACGCTTAACTTATTTCACGTTTTCAATGTTGAGACCGCCAAATTAAATGAGATTTTCTATGGGCCATTAATGATGTCCCCTACGGCAGATATCAACGTTACCATGGGGTTGGCATTACTGTCCATTACACTGGTGGTTAGCTTAGGAATCAAGTATAAGGGAGTTCATTATTTCGGTCACTTTTTTCAACCATTTAAGGTCTTCGTGCTTGTTCATACGATCGACTTAATCGCAAAGCCCTTAACGCTTGCCTTCCGTCTCTTCGGAAACATCTTTGCCGGTGAAATTATGATGGCGGTTATTCTTATGCTCCCAGGAATATGGGCGTTGCCAGGCGTGCTGCCGTTGTTTGTCTGGCAGGCGTTCAGCGTGTTTATCGGCACAATTCAGGCTTACGTGTTCACGGTGTTAACTACGGCCTACATATCCCAGGCGGTAACACCGGACGAATGATCACTGTTCAGGCACTATGTTAGTTTTCAGTGATGCACGATGCTAGCTGAGGTAATAATCTTTTATAACTTATTTAATCTTTATTATTAATTTTGATGTGTGAGTAAGGAAGGAGGAAAAATTACAAATGGAATGGATTACTGCATTCGCCATGATAGGTACCGGGTTGGCATGTGGCCTGCCCGCCCTTGGAGCATCAATGGGTATTGGTAATGTCGTTGGCAAAACGGTGGAGGGAATTTCTCGTCAACCGGAGCTCAAAGGCTCCCTGCAAGCTACCATGTTTATCGGTATTGGTTTGATCGAAGCTTTGCCGCTCATTAGTATTGTTTTAGCGTTGTTAATGTTGTTTACAAAGTAAATTGTGTATGCATTGATCTGTGGAATACGATCCATCTTATTTCAAGGGGGGACGTTTGTTCTCCCTTGAAATGAAATAGGACCATCCTGACGTCAATCAGAACTAGAGAGGGGGGGTAGACCTTTGAATCCATTACATTTTGACTATACTCTAGTGGCTGCGATCTTATCTTTCCTGTTGCTTGTTTGGTTGCTGGCGAAGTTTGTCTGGAAGCCGTTAACGAATATGATGGAAACGCGGCGGACCAACATTGAAGATATGCTTGCGCAAGCAGAAAATGAGCGTCAACAGGCTGAGAATATAAAACGGGAGTACCAAGCAGAAATGCAACAAGCTCGTCAGGAAGCACAGGAGGTTATCGCTAGGGCTACAAAGGTTAGCGAGAACCAAGCCAAGGAAATTTTAGAGGCTTCTCGTGCGGAAGCAGAAAAAGTTAAGAAATCTGCCCTGATCGAGATTGAACGTGAACGTGACCGGGCTGTTGCCGAGGTCAAAGCTCAGGTCGCTGATCTGTCAGTCTTAGTAGCTGAAAAAATTATTAAGCAAAAGCTTGATACTAAAGGCCAAGGACAGCTGATCAAGCAATTCATTCAAGAAGTAGGGGAAATGCAATGATAGAAGGATCACTTGCTCGAAGATACTCCCAGGCCTTGTTTGAAATTGCCTCCGAGCAGGCGTCTATGGAGCCGGTCGAAAACGATCTGCGTGAACTGACAAAGTTTGTCGAGGAAAATGCAGAAGTTAAAGATGCCTTACTTCATCCGCATATATCAGATAAGATCAAGAAAGACATAATGGCAGAGTTAATGAGAGATGATATTGGGGAATTAACCCGTCGGTTTTTTTTCTTCTTGATTGATCGGAAAAGGGAGTCTCTCTTACCGGACATTCAACGGGAATTCAGCCTGAAGGTGGATGAAGCGCGTCAAGTCGTGGAAGCGAAAGTAGCCAGTGCTATAGAACTTACCAATGCTCAGCTTGACGACATTACGAAGGCAGTTAAGAAAATGACAGGAAAAGACGTCCGTATCGTAAGTAAAGTACAACCTGAACTTATCGGAGGGGTTATGATACAGGTCGGAGATCGCGTGATAGATGGGACCATTGCCCATGCTTTGGATCGAATGCGTTTAGAGTTACGTAGAAACTCAGAGAAACCTCAGGAAGTAGGGGTGAAATAACGGGATGAACTTGCGTCCAGAAGAAATAAGTTCCATTATCAAACAACAAATCGAAAAATATGAAACATCGGTCGAGACCGTAGATGTAGGAACCGTTATCCAGGTTGGAGACGGAATCGCCCGTGTTTACGGTTTAGATAAGGCGATGGCCGGTGAACTGTTAGAGTTTCCAGGCAACATTTATGGCATGGCCATGAACCTGGAAGAAGATAACATCGGATGTGTTATTTTAGGACAATTTATAGGTATTAAAGAGGGTGACCAAGTCAAACGAACCGGCCGCATTGTGGAAGTTCCGGTGGGAGATGCGATGATTGGCCGTGTTGTCAATGCACTCGGACAGCCGATTGACGGCAAAGGAGAAATTGCGACGGATACGTTCCGTCCCATTGAACAACAAGCTTCCGGCGTTGTTGCCCGTAAATCTGTTCATCAACCTGTGCAAACAGGTCTGAAATCTATCGATTCCATGGTACCAATCGGCCGTGGTCAGCGTGAGTTAATCATTGGTGACCGGCAAACCGGAAAAACCGCCTTGGCAGTCGATACGATTATCAATCAAAAAGGCCAGGACATGATTTGTATTTATGTCGCTATCGGCCAAAAATCATCCACTGTTGCCAACGTAGTGAAGACCTTAGAAGAATATGATGCCATGGAGTATACCACCGTGGTTGCTGCTACCGCCTCTGAACCGTCACCGATGCTCTATATCGCTCCTTATGCCGGTGCAACTATGGGCGAACATTTTATGTATAACGGCAAGGACGTACTGATTGTCTATGACGACCTTTCCAAACAAGCGGTAGCTTATCGTGAACTGTCATTGCTTTTGAGACGTCCACCCGGACGTGAAGCATATCCTGGAGACGTTTTCTATCTCCACTCTCGTTTATTGGAGCGTGCCTCGAAGTTATCAGATGAACTGGGCGGCGGGTCGATGACCGCACTGCCGATTATTGAGACTCAAGCAGGCGACGTTTCCGCTTATATTCCAACCAACGTAATTTCCATTACAGACGGTCAAATCTTCTTGGAAGCCGACCTTTTCAATGCCGGTTTCCGGCCGGCGATTAACGTCGGTATCTCCGTCTCGCGTGTTGGTGGTTCCGCACAAATTAAAGCCATGAAACAAGTCGCAGGCCAGCTTCGTTTGGACCTCGCATCCTACCGTGAATTGGCAGCCTTCTCACAATTTGGTTCCGACCTTGATAAGGTCACCCAAAGCCGGCTGAACCGTGGTGAGCGCACCATGGAAATGCTCAAGCAGGGTCAGTATGTACCGATGCCGGTTGAAGAAGAAGTGGTGGTTATTTACGCGGCAGTTAAAGGATTTGTCGATGATATTGATGTAGATAAGCTTGGTAAATTTGAAGAAGAATACCTACGCTATATGCGCTCTGTCAAGGCCGATTTCATGGCAAAGATTCGCACCCAAAAGGAACTATCTGATGCGATGATCGCCGAACTTGAAAAAGCGATCAATGATTTTAAGCAGGGATTCAATGCCTAGATTAAAAAGGAGTAGGTGAATGAGGTGGCAGGAGCACAAGATATTCGTCGTCGGATCCGCGGTATTCGCAGTATGGAGCAGATCACCAAGGCGATGGAAATGGTTGCCGCGTCGAAGTTAAGAAAAGCGCAAAACGGACTGACTGCTGCTCGCCCCTATACTCACCAATTGCAAGGGGTTTTGGAACGCCTGTCACAGGTGCCCATGGATGTTCGGCATCCGCTTTTACAGAAGCGCCCTGTGCAAAAGGTGGTTTATGTGCTAATCACGGCAGACCGTGGCCTTTGCGGTGGATACAATGCAAACCTTGTTCGGATGACCAGTGCGATATTGGCTGAAGCAGAGCATGAGGTTCATTTGATACCTGTTGGCCGCAGAGGCCGAGATTTTTTCCGGCGCAGTAAAATGGAATTTTTGGCAGAGTACATCGGGATCGGAGACGTTCCGAATACCGGTCAAGCCAAAGAGATTGCAAAAAAAGTGATCAGCCTGTATGAACAGGGCGAAGCCGATGAAGTTAATCTTATATTCACTGAATTTATCACAACATTGAACCAGAGACCGACTCAACTCAAATTACTTCCTCTTGAACAACCGGAAGGCAGTAAAACAAACAAGCAATATATTTTTGAGCCGTCAGCTGAAGAAATTATGGACACTCTGTTGCCCAAGTACGTGGAAAACCAGATCTTCCGCGTCTTACTTGAAGGAAAAACGAGTGAACAAGGGGCACGCATGACAGCCATGAGCTCGGCTTCAGATAATGCTGCGGATATGATTGAACGTTTGTCGCTGGCTATGAACAGAGCCCGTCAAGCGGCGATTACCACGGAAATATCCGAAATCGTCTCAGGGGCAGCGGCCTTAGAATAAGTTGCCGGAAATACTTGAAAAGGAGGTTTTGCGCCTGTGAATATTGGCAAGGTTTTGCAAGTTATGGGAGCGGTAGTGGACGTGCAGTTTGATCCTGAACAACTACCGGAAATATATAATGCCATTGAAGTCAAGATTCCGGAAAGGAATATTGACATAACCTTGGAAGTGGCCCAACATCTAGGAAATGATACGGTGCGTACGGTTGCAATGTCCTCAACGGACGGCTTGCAGCGCGGAATAGACGCAATTGACACAGGGGCACCGATTACAGTACCGGTCGGTCCTGAGACATTGGGACGGATGGTCAGTGTATTGGGTCTGCCAATTGATAACATGGGGGATGTAGGAGCTAAAACTCATTATCCGATTCATCGGCCGGCCCCGACATTTGAGGATCAAGAGCCCTCCGCACAGATTTTGGAGACTGGAATTAAGGTAATTGACTTACTGGCTCCTTACTCCAAGGGCGGAAAAATTGGTCTCTTCGGTGGTGCCGGAGTTGGTAAAACAGTTCTGATTATGGAATTGATCAATAATATCGCCAAAGAACACGGTGGCATTTCCGTCTTTGCCGGCGTTGGCGAACGTACCCGTGAAGGTAACGACTTATGGAACGAAATGAAAGAGTCCGGCGTTATTGATAAGACAGCCCTGGTGTTCGGCCAAATGAACGAACCGCCGGGAGCCCGTCTGCGTGTTGGCCTGACCGGCCTGACCCTGGCAGAATACTTCCGTGATGACGCAGGACAAGACGTTCTACTCTTCATTGACAACATTTTCCGTTTCACGCAAGCAGGTTCCGAGGTTTCGGCTCTGCTGGGCCGGATGCCGTCCGCAGTTGGTTATCAACCGACACTGGCGACAGAAATGGGCCAATTGCAAGAGCGGATTACTTCCACACACAAAGGATCGATCACTTCGGTTCAAGCAATTTACGTACCGGCAGACGACTTGACTGACCCGGCACCGGCTACTGCCTTTGCGCACTTGGATGCCACGACGGTTTTATCACGTCAAATCGCTGAAATTGGGATCTATCCCGCTGTGGACCCGTTGGATTCCTCATCACGAATTCTTTCACCGTTAGTGCTTGGTGAAGAACATTATCAAGTAGCACGCAGCGTGCAGCAGATTCTGCAAAAATATAAAGAGCTGCAAGATATTATTGCAATTCTTGGTATGGATGAGTTATCTGAAGATGAGAAAATTATTGTTGCCAGAGCTCGTAAACTCCAACGTTTCCTCTCACAACCTTTCTCCGTTGCGGAAGCATTTACGGGTCAGGAAGGCAAGTATGTGCCATTGAAAGAAACAATTCGTGGCTTTAAGGAAATTGTGGAAGGAAAATATGACCACTTGACAGAGGCCGCTTTCTTAATGGTCGGCCCGATTGAAGAAGTGGTTGAAAAAGCCAAGAAATTGGGGGTATAAGCCATGGCCGGAACATTCGCTCTAAATATTGTCTCTCCTGAAGGACACGTGCTGAAAGAAGAAGCCGAGTTTGTGGTTATTCCAGGCGGAGCAGGCGAATTAGGGATTTTGCCGAACCACGCACCCTTGATTGCAGGATTAAAAATCGGTGTTATGCGTTATAGCAAAGAGAACAATGTTCATAGATTAGCTGTCTCCGGCGGCTTTGCCGAAATAGCTGATAATGCGGTCACTATCCTGGCGAATACTGCCGAGCTAAGCGAAGATATTGATGTTGAACGCGCCTTGGCAGCTAAAGAACGGGCGGAGCAGCGCCTCCGGGATACTTCCGGTGACATAGACGTAGCCCGCGCCGAGTTAGCCCTCAAAAGGGCCATAGCACGTCTTAGTGCCGCAGAACCCCAAAAATATCAATAGAATAAGAAAAACTTCCTCTTGTATAAAAACCGGAGGAAGTTTTTTTGTTATTATTATCTATCTGTTATTATCTATAGATTTGACTCTGCGTAATGCCGTATTTCTTTAGCCGGCGGTAGAGAGTGGAACGGGCAATACCTAATTTGCGGGCTGATGCCGAAAGATTGCCATTGGACCCGCGAATCAGCCGGAGCAGGGCTTCTTTTTCACAACTGTCAGTGCTTTTAGTACCGGCAGTACAGGCAGCGCCGGTAGTGCCTGCAATAGCCTCAGTGCTTTGCAGAACATTACTGCAGGAAAAATCCCGCTTCGTGATCGGTTTATCATTCTTACTTCCCAGACGATGCGAACTTCTCCGACCGTCATTATTCATACTGCCGGGGTTGAAAAAATTTCCCAGACAGTTATTGATGATCGTCTTTTTGATGTTGCGCGGCAGAACGTCCGCTCCAATCGTCTCACTCAGGCAAAACAATACGCCATGTTCCAAGACGTTTTGTAATTCTCGCACATTGCCCGGCCATTCGTAGTGATTGATAAAATAATCACTAACTTGCGCATCAAGTGTCAAGAGCGGTTTATGATGTTTCTGACTGAATTGAGCCAGAAAGTGTTCAATTAACAAAGGAATATCGTCGCGGCGTTCTCTCAGGGGTGGGATGTTAATACTGACTACTTGCAAACGATAATAAAAGTCAGGGCGGAATAACCGATCCTGGACCAGTTGTTCCAGATTGTGATGTGTGGCTGCAATAATCTTTACATCTACCGGGTGCGGTTTTGAGCTACCCAGTCTCACTACCTCTCGTTCCTGGAGCACCCGTAAGAGATGCACTTGAAACTCTAAAGGCATTTCCCCAATTTCATCGAGGAAAATGGTTCCGCCATGCGCTTCTTCAAATTTCCCCTTGCGGCCGCCTTTAAGCGCGCCGGTAAACGTGCCGGGCTCATAGCCGAAAAGCTCGCTGGCCAGTAGATCTTTGGGCACAGCACCACAGTTAATGGTAATAAAGGGGCCCTTTTGCCGATCACTGCTGTGGTGAATCCCTTGGGCAAAAAGTTCTTTCCCCGTGCCGCTCTCTCCGAGCAATAAAATCGGCACGTCGGCGTTGGCGACCCGGTTGCATTTATTGATTGCGATATGCAGTAAGCTGGAATTGCCCACAATTTTATCCCAATGAGCATTGTCATTAGCATCGACAATGTCATAAGTATTGGCAATGGCATCAGCATTGCCATTAGCGCTAGCATTGGCATTGCGCAGGGAGCCCTTGGTGCCGGTATTACGCTGGGCAAAGCCTATGATGAGCAGGTAGCCGATGCATTTGTCGGCCAGGTGAACTTCTTGGATCGAGACGGGTCGGGCCAACTCCTCGACGAACAGGTCATATTCCGGAAGGTTGGCAGGGTGCACAGAGTATGTAGAGTTTTTGAAGTTAGCAAACGCCCTCTCCTTGCCGAGGGTTTCTAAATCTTTGCCGGTAGCTTGTTGTACAAACACGCGGGCAGAAGGGTTGGCCTCGATCAGATTGCAGGCCGCATCCAGTACCATAACCCCACTTTGTGGATAGCGCTGCACAGCAGAGGAATACCTGGCCAGCAGTTCAGCAATGGTTGCCCTCGTATATTGATTCAGATCATAGAGTATTTTATTTTCGATCACTTTAGAGGCCATCAGGGTCATGCCCAAGGTATGGGCTTGCGCTTCCAGCCATAAGCCGGTAAAATCAATCACCCCGATCAGTTCTTTGGTCAGGGGTTCCTGGATGGGGGATGCGGAACAGATCCAATCGTGAACTCCTTCACAAAAATGCTCAGCAGAAAATATTTGTGCCGGAGCAGCAGTCTTTAAGCTTGTGCCAATGGCATTTGTACCAATGGCTTCTTCGCTCCAGTCAGAACCTAACACGAAATTCATCTTCTCCGCTTGCTTTCTGGCTTGCGGATCGCCACCCAGATAGATGATCTTGCCCTGAGCATTACACAAGGTAAGCAGGAACTTAGTATCCTGAGTTTGATTTAATAATTCGGGTAAAATAGCTTTGGCATGCTCATATAACTTAGAACAGGCGATGATTTCCTGAATATTATCGCCACGGGGCGGATTTTCAGCTTGTTTGCGTGCGGGGTCGATGCCGGATTGGAGACAGCGCAGCCAGGATTCATGGACAATGGGCCGCACCGGCAGGCAATCTTGCCCATTATTAATAAAACCGGATCGGGCAGTCTCTAATAATTTTCGCTGTCCAACAAGTCCTTCAGAGCTAATTACGGCCAGATGAGAACTCATTTGCAATCATCCTTGTAATAATAATAATTTTCACTAACTATGTCTTATTGTATACTCTTCAAGCCCCTTTGACAACCCCTTTCCCAAATTGGAAAAAGATAGAAAAAAAGACAAGGCCCCACGCGGAAGCCTTGTGCGGAGGCCTTGTAAAAAAGGAGTGATGTAGTCTGAAGACCGTTAGCTGGTTGTTAGATGAGTGTTAAAGAGTGTTAAATGAGTGTTTATTACATATCCGCTTTGAGCACAACTTTAATGGCATTATCGCGGCGCTCTTCAAAGATGTCGTAACCTTCCGCAACCTGAGATAAGGGAATTGTATGTGTAATCAAGGGCCGGGTAGTAATTTTTCCTTCTTTGATCAGGTCGATCAGCTCGGGGATATGATTAGCTTTAACCAGCCCCATTTTGATTGAAATGTTCTGGATCCAGAGTTTATTCATTTCCAGCATCTGTGGTTTTTCAAAGACGCCAATTAAGGAACAAGTTCCGCCCGGCCGGAGGCCCTCAATGGCACCTTTGAAGGTCGGTTCAAAACCATTAGCTTCAATAGTTACATCCGCACCGCGTCCATCGGTGAAATTTTTAAGCTCTTGAGCAACATCGACTTTTTGCGGATTTAAGCCGTAATCCGCCCAGCCTTGCTTAATGACAAAGTCAAGCCTGGATTCATCAATGTCGACAGCAACAATTCGCGCTGGT
>CAYWSF010000004.1:0-23464 GCA_964460725.1 uncultured Desulfosporosinus sp. | reverse complement strand
TTGGCCAAGGCGAATATTGGAAGCACAAAATAGTTAACAAATGGATATAGTTTATCTTCGATTCTTTGTAAAGGAGAATTGAGATTATTAAGGGTAGCTTCGAGCTGCTGCATCATTCTTCTTTGCGTTTCATCTGTAATCATAATATGGAAGTCTTTATCAGGGAAACTTTGTATGATGGATCTACTCTCCGCTTTAAACTGTGCCTGGCTGCTGAAGGAGCGTGCCGGTATGGTAAAGGCCAGTAAAACGCCGGCGATTGTAGCATGAACACCTGATAGGAAAAACGCCATCCACAAGGCAATCCCCAGGAAAACATAGGGATATGTTTTCCTGACCCCTTTAATGTTTAAGAATGTTGACACTGCCAAAATAACTATCCCTAATCCTAAACTTATCAAGTTAATATGTTCAGTATAGAAAACGGCAATTACCAGTACTGCACCCATATCATCAAATATAGCCAAAGCCATAAGAAATACTTTTAATGAAAGGGGAATAGCTGATCCCAAGGCCAGCAAACAAGCTAATGCGAAAGCAATATCAGTTGCCATGGGAATGCCCCAGCCCATTACACCAGGACTTCCGTGGTTAAATGCCAAGTAGATAAGGGCAGGGAAAACCATACCCCCTAGTGCTGCTATTGCCGGCAGGGCAGCCTTTTGGATGCTTGATAGTTCTCCCACCAAAAGCTCCCGCTTGATTTCCAGACCAATAACAAAAAAGAAAATAGCCATAAGTGCATCGTTAATCCAAAGTCCTAAACTATTAGAAATACCAAAGCCTCCTATGTTAAAAGCAATTGGTATATCCCATAGAGCATTATAGCTTTCGTAATGGCTGGAATTAGCCCATATAAAGGCAATTACGGCAGCTAACAACAGTAATATACTGCTTGCTACTTTAGCATTAAGAAATTTTGATAGCGGTTTCATGATGTGTCTTAATAGGTGATGGGTATTTTCTTTCATTTTGTGCCACCTCATGTTTAATTGAATGCCGATAGTACATTTTTTTCCGCACTGTCTTGTACTAAGGCAATAATAAGAGATGGGTAACCTTTTAACAGGCTACCCACCCAGTAAACCTACTTCTCATGGAAGATACACCCTATTCACAAATACCAGAACGTAGGTGCAGCACCCCCGCTCCCCTCGTTTTCACCAGGATCACTTAGACCGTAAGAAATATATTTATTTATTGCAATTATAGCACAAATGCGAAAAGTCTTAAAATGACTTTTTTAATTCTCTGGGAAATATATTGAAAAGCAAGCGGTAGGAAGAGGTTACCGGAACGTTTTTGAACGCTCTGGTTTTTTTATTTGCAGTAATATTTTCACATATCTGCACGTAAAGACAATCGGATTTTGGACATATTAAGGAGGCTGATATTACCAAGTTTAGGATTAATTAAATTAAATATAGGACATATCTATATGTAAAGCAACTTTCTTAGATGGGAATGATTTGTTATTGCTTATAATAACAAAGCTAAATCTTATTGTGTATTAAAAGATAATACAGTAATTGTAGTTTCTTTAGCTTTAATAATTCTCAATTTGCTCGATGGGGGACTGACATTATTTGGGTTAAATTTAGAGGTTGTCGAAGAAGTTAACCCTTTAATGGACCGGTTAATATTGGCAAGCCCTCAAGGCTTTATGGTAGTAAAATTTTTGATACCGTTAATTTTTAGTTTACTTTTATGGAAAAAACGACATCAATTACGAAAGCATATTGTTTATTTGTTAGGGTTTGTTTTTGCTCTCTATACATTTGTCATGTTGCTGCATGCTTATTGGATTGTGGTATTAGCTGTGGTACTTTGGCATTGATCGCAAGTCCTACCTTAAAATTTTCCCGAGGAAGGACTGGGTTCGCGGATGGGAGGGGTTTTTGAAAACTTGCTCCGGATTCCCTTGTTCGATGATCTCGCCGTTGTCCATAAAAATGACCCGGTCGGCTACTTCCCGGGCAAAGCCCATTTCGTGGGTAACGACCAGCATGGTCATATTCTCCTCGACAAGATCCCGCATCACTTTCAGTACTTCTCCGGTTAGTTCCGGATCAAGTGCGGAGGTGGGTTCATCAAAAAGCATGATCTCCGGGTTCATGGCTAGTGCTCTGGCAATGGCTACCCGCTGCTGTTGACCACCGGAAAGCTCACAAGGGTAATTGTCTCTTTTTTCCATAAGCCCGACTTTATCCAGTAGATGCTCAGCCTGCTTAACAGTTTCATTCTTCGCTGCCCGGTTGACGGTGAGCGGCGCTTCGATGATGTTTTCCACTACACTTAGATGGGGGAAGAGATTAAAACCCTGAAAAACCATGCCCATTTTCCGGCGCAAGGACCGGGCTTCCCTCTCGGAAGAATGTTGCTGCTTGCTGCCGGCTTCTTTAACAACCAGAGGTCTCCCGTCAATGAAGATGCTTCCTTGGTCAATGGCCTCCAGGCGGATAATGCAGCGCAGGAGAGTGCTTTTACCTGACCCCGAAGGGCCAATGATGGCGATAACTTCACCCTTTTCTACTTCAAGGTCAATGCCATTCAAAACAACCAGTTTGTCAAATTTTTTATGTATGTCCTTTAGTGAGAGAATACTCATTAAAAAAATTCCTTTAGTTTTAATTCTCTTAGTTTGAATATTAGGTTGAATAATAGGAATATCTTTTTTCCAAGTGTTTGAAAACCAAAGTTAAAACCAGAGTGTTAACCAGGTAAAATACCCCGGCCACAATAAAGGCTGAAATTCTAAAATCCCGGGTAACAACGATCTGTGCAGTTCTTAAGACATCGGCTAGGCCAATTCCAAAAACCAGGGCCGTATCCTTGATCAGAGTGATTACCTCGTTGCTGGTAGGCGGCAGGATCCGCTTAATCATCTGAGGCAGGATGATCCGCCTCATGGTCTGAGGATACGTCAGCCCTAAGACATCGGCACTTTCATATTGCCCCCTGTCAATAGACTGGATTCCTGACCGGAATATTTCTGCGAAGTAGGCAGAATAGTTTAGGGCAAAGGCGATGATTGCTGCGGTCATGCTTTCGAAACGGATGCCCAGTGCCGGCAGACCAAAGTAGATAAAGAACACTTGCAGCAACAGCGGTGTTCCTCTCATCAGCCAAATGAAAAAGCTGGTTGCCGAATTTAGAAATTTGTATTTGGAGATCCGGGCCAGGGCAATAATTAGCCCTAAGGGGAAAGAAAAGATCAACGTGCTGAAAAAAAGGGTATAGGTTACTTCGCAGCCTTTGATGATCGATAGGGTGATATTGTACAGATACGATAAGTCCATTCTTTCCTCCTGAAAATACCCAGGCTATTGCCTCAAGCAATAGCCTGTTTTCAATAGTCTTGAATGCGATTTTCCGAAAGCTTTATGTTATTGGTTTTTCAAAACAATATCCGAACCAAACCATTCTTCAGAAATGGCTTTTGCCGTACCGTCATCATTCATGCTGTCCAGTGCTTTCTGAAGTTCATTAAGGAAAGCAGTGTCTTCCTTGCGGGCTCCGACTCCGTACTGTTCCGTTCCGAAATTATCTTCGATGATCGAATAGAGCTCGGGCTTTTTCGCGACATAGTATCTGCCAACGACTTCATCGACGACAACTGCTTCCACTCTACCGGTGGATAGATCGAGCAGAGCCTCGGTGAAGTTGCCGAATTCCACTAGTTCTTTGAAGGAGTTGTAAACTTCTGTCTCTTTTTTAACTGCATCGGCGCCGCTGCTGCCAGCCTGTGTAGCTACCTTTTTCCCGGCGAGATCAGCTTTGGTTTTAATTTCGGAACCTTTCTTTACGACGATGATTTGTTTATTTTCAAGGTAGGGCTTAGTAATGGCGATTTTAGCCAGCCTTTCCTCAGTGATGGACATACCGTTCCAAATCAGGTCGATGTTTTTGTTCTCCAGTTCCATGATTACGCCGCTCCAAACAACGGGCTGGAATTTAACGGAGACCCCCATCTTTTCAGCTGCCTTTTTGGCCATATCAATATCGAAGCCCACAATTTCATGCTGTTCATCCCGAAAACCCATAGGCGGGAAGGAATCATCCAAGCCCACGGTAAAGTAGCCTTTACTTTTAATCTCTTCCCAGGATTTATCTTGAGAAGCATTGTCGGGAGTGTTAGCGGGTTCTTTATCGGCCGGTTGCTGACTGCTGCAGCCTGCGAGCGAAAGCACTAAAACCAATATAGCTGCGAGCGTAAATAAGATACCTTTCTTCAAAATATTTCTCCTCCTTAGTCATATTGAGCATAAGCTGTGTATAGTTATTATACTTTAACTTATTTAAATAGTAAATAATACGACAAAGTATGCCCACTTTGACAAGGGAATTGCAGGTGTTAGCAGAATACATCAATCAGCAGTGTTGAAACCAGCATGGTTATGGGGATTTTTTAATAATTTTTTAACAACCGGTGCCTTAAGACCGTAAGTTGAAGGAAAACCGGAACCAAGAAGAGGGCGACAATAAAATTTAAAAGCCTCCGTGACATTGTTTCCGAATGAATTTATAAATTTATCGGGCATAACCTTGGTTTTTCGAGCGATGGCATTCAACGACTTTAACGTATAATCTACCGAATAATCACCAATGCGCTCAATTACTACCGATCCGGAAGCATTTTGACTGACGGCAAATTGAACGGCCTTTTCTCCTACCTCTCTGGCCTCAAATTGATCTACATCCGATACGCAGCCGTTGAACGACCGCTGAAAATAGCCTAGTGTATCTAAGCGAACGCGTTGAATATTTAAGTTTCGCTTCACCAAACCGGCGAGATAATCACCCAATAAAGAGTTATTGCTCGATAACTCAATATTTCCGTGAGGATCTTTACTAATTCCACTAATTATGTTGCATAAAATTGGCGTCTTATTTTCATCGATGATTCCTTCTGAGACTGCTACCAAACATCTGCCATATTTATCATAAACCTTTTTCACATCTTTTAAAAAGAGATTACTGTAAAATGTTCTTTCTGGCATGTATATAAGATGAGGTCCATCATCAGGTAATACTTTGGCAAGTGATGAAGAGGCGGTTAAGAATCCGGAGTGTCTGCCCATAACGATGATAATATGCACACCCGGCAAAGACCGGTTATCCAGGTTTATTCCGCTAAAGGCCTGGATAACAAACTTGGCGGCTGAACCATAACCAGGGGTATGATCATTTAACACGATATCATTATCTATTGTTTTCGGTATGTGGATGGTCCTTAATGCATAGTTTAATTCCTGAGCGTTTTCGTTAATAATCCGAACCGTATCGGCAGAATCGTTTCCGCCAATATAGAAAAAGTAGCCGACATTATGCGCTTTGAACACCTTGAGAATTTCCTGACAGTATTTTTTATCAGGCTTATCTCTACTGGACAACAAGGCTGCTGAGGGAGTGGAGGCAACTTGCTCCAAATTATGACTGGTTTCTTGTGTAAGGTCCAAAAAGTTTTCATTGACGATTCCTTCTACTCCTTTAATTGCACCATAAACGCTGCTGATTTTAGGAGACTTTCTGGATTCCAGAATAACGCCGACCAGTGATTGATTGATTACATTTGTTGGACCTCCACCTTGTGCCACTACCACTTTTTTCTTTCTTTCCATTTGAGCTCCTTTCTTATAGGGGTTAACTTCAATCCTTGTCGCGGTACAAATTTGTGAAGTTCCAGCACCAGCCGGAAAGCTTATATCGTTATGATTTATCCAAGGCAGTAATATGGTCGTGAAATTCTCATATCTTATAGCCGCCAAGATATTGTATGCGGAAACCTATGCTAAGGATATTCGGCAGCACATGAAATTAAATCTTGGCTTTCATTCCTTTAGATAGATGTTTTCCGGGTTTTACCATGTTGTATGTATACGGGGGCCCTCTGGATGATGGTTAAAGGAAATTTTTACACCCTGAGTGCAGTGGAGCATAAAATGACTATTGAGCAGGTGCAAAAATTCTGTTAAGTTACGGGCAATCTGCTATAATGGAGTGGTTATAATGTTATCAGAGAGGTTATAACATTATAAAAATTCGACTATAAAGAGGGGAATGGAAAATGAACGGCGGTATAAAAATAACAGACTTATTTGACCTTAGGGAAACCATAGCAAAGGATATTTTCAAAGGATATGATTATCCCTGGCAGATACTGTCAAGGATTAAAAATTTTATTCTTGAATTGGGAGAAACCCTGTCCCGGGATGATTACGATCGTCCGGCAGATGATATATGGATAGCCCGTACCGCTACTGTTGCCCCAACGGCTTATATTCATGGTCCCTGCATCGTTGGCCGGTATGCTGAAATACGACACTGTGCATTTATTCGGGGTTCAGCGGTGATTGGAGAGAATGCTGTTGTTGGAAATTCTACTGAACTGAAGAATGTCATTTTGTTCAACGGGGTGCAGGTGCCGCATTACAATTATGTAGGCGACTCCATCCTTGGCTTCAAGGCCCACATGGGTGCCGGGTCCATTACTTCAAATGTGAAGTCTGACAAGTGTCCGGTAAATGTACATGTCGATAACGAGATCATCCACACCGATATGAAGAAGGTGGGAGCAATGCTTGGGGACCATGTTGAGGTGGGCTGCAACTCAGTGCTCAATCCAGGTACGGTAATAGGAAGAAATAGTATGATCTACCCATTGTCATCGGTGCGCTGCTATGTTCCGGAGGACTGCATCTTCAAGCAAGGCGGGATTGTCCGGAAAGAACGCCATGATGCAGAGGGACAGGATCATCTTTAAATAAAGGAATGATAGTGAATTTTTATTACTATGAAATCATCTAAGATTGATTAGGCATCAATATTGAATGCCTTAGTTTAATGTAAGGAGTTGTGAGTGTTATGCGTAACGTTCTTATTATGCCATGCCTGGACATGAAAGATGGAAGAGTTGTCAAAGGTGTGCATTTTGTAAATCTTAGGGATGCGGGCGATCCGGTGGAATGCGCCAGGATTTATTGCGAAAATGGAGCTGACGAACTAGCTTTTTTGGATATTACTGCTACCCTTGAAAAAAGAAAGACCACTTTAGAAGCTGTTCGGCGAGTCGCTCAAGTGATCACCATTCCTTTTACCGTAGGCGGCGGTATCAGTTCGGTAGAAGAAGCTGAGGAAGTATTAGAAGCAGGAGCCGACCGCATATCCATCAGCAGCGCGGCCTTTCGCAGTTCTGATCTGATTGACCGGTTTGCCGGCATATTTGGTTCTTCCAAACTGGTCGTGGCTATTGATGTTGATCCCAATCCCGCTCTCCCTTCCGGCTATGAAGTTTATATTGACGGAGGCAGCACTCCCACGGGTAAAGATGCCATTGAATGGGCGCGGGAGGCAGAAACGCGCGGTGCCGGTTACATATTGCCGACCAGCAAAGCGCGTGACGGAGCAAAAACAGGCTATGATATTCCGCTCATCAGAGGCATTAAAGATGCAGTAAAGGTTCCGGTTATCGCTTCCGGCGGTGCGGGCAAGATCGAACACTTTCTGGAGGCTGCTCAGGAAGGGAAGGCAGACATCCTTCTGGCTGCATCTGTCTTTCACTTCGGTGAGATCAATATTTTTGAGTTAAAAACATACCTGCGTGATAAAGGTATAAATGTCAATTGAGTTAGGAGGGTGGCCGTGAAGTTAAACAAACGAGTAAGGTCTATCCTGAGGTCTATCCTTGGCATCTCTGGAATTACCCTGGGAGCCATAATTGCCGCTTACAGTGTTCAGGGCTTTATTGTTCCTTCTGGGTTAGCAAGCGGCGGGATTGCCGGGATTACCTTGCTCCTTTACTATACGTTCGAGCTTCCCATTGGGGTTATGACTGTAATTTTAAATCTCCCTTTATTTATTCTGGGCTGGCGTGAAATTAACAAGAAGTTCGTCTTTAAAACAGCATGGGGGATAGGGATTCATGCCGTTTTTCTGGAATTGTTTACCGGTATTCAGCCCATTGCCATAAACGATATATTTTTAGCAGCACTTTATGGTGGTGTCCTTTCGGGGATCGCCGCAAGCATGATATTTAGTCTCGGCGGCAGCTTGGGTGGAACAGACATCGTTTCTAAAGTTATTTTGCGCAAGTATGGGGTGCCGATGGGAACATCAGCACTGGTCATTAACGGTGTAATTGTCCTGATGTCCTGGGCTGTACTCGGCTCAAGAATAGCACTTTATACGCTGGTAACTATGTTCGTGTATGGGCGTGTGCTTGATGTTTTACAAAGTGGGATACCATCGAAATATGTTACTATCATCTCAGCTAATGCCGAGGATCTGGTTGACCGAATTATGATTGACGTGGGACGCGGTGCAACTTTTTTACAGGGCAGAGGAGCGTATACAAAAGAGTCAAAAAATGTGATTGTTTGCGTTGTCAGCTTACCTGAAATGGGTCGACTAAAAAGGACTGTACGGGAAGTGGACCCGGATGCCTTTATGATTGTCCAAAATGCCAGTGAGGTACTCGGCAGAGGGTTTGTGGCTAACGATTGAAACTTTTTTATTAACTTAAGCTGTTAACTTATGCTTTCAGAATCAAATTTCTTGAGCTCACTTAGTGTGGTTAATCGATAGCCCTTATTTTGGAGGGCCTCGATAATTGGACCTAATGCTTTTACGGTTTGTATTCGTTGTTCACCGCCATCATGCAGGAGAATAATGGCACCGGGGAAAACATTTTCCATAACATTATCTACAATTTGCATTGGGCCGGGATTACGCCAGTCTTTGCTATCCACACTCCACAATGCCGCGACATAACCATTTGTGTTGAGGGTTTCCAGTTGGCTTTTGGATAAAAACCCGCCCGGAGGACGGTAAAAATTAGTGCGGATACCGGTCGCAGCATAGATGGCCTGGTCTGTTTGCTTAAGTTCTTCAACTAAATGCCGCTGTTTATAATCGTGATGGAAACTATGGTTGCCGATTTCATGTCCTTCTTCGGATATGCGTTTTAACAAATGTGGGTTTACACGAGCTGCCTCCCCCAAGACAAAGAACGTCGCCGGGACATTCTTTTCTTTAAGGATATCCAAAACAGCCGGTGTATCGATGGGGTCAGGCCCATCATCAAAAGTCAGGGCAACAACTTTTTCTTCCGTATAGGCCATGTAATAGGTGCCTGGAGCACGTACCAGGGATGGCATCGTCAGTGAATGCTGAACAAAGGTCAGAAAGCCTACTATAATGAGAAACAAAATTCCGTAGATGATCTTACGGCGGGAAAATACATAGATGCGCAGATTAATCACCCCCCAATTCGGCATACTTATACCTATTGTGGAATGCTGGATTCCATGCATATTAATGCTATTTAGAGATGTTTTGCACAGTTTGTTTTGCGCAGTCCAAGAGGGTAACTATCTGCCGCTTAAGCATTTACTTAAGCATTTCATTTAAGTATTTGATTGAACAATAAGTCCTTTGGAAGGGAGTGATTAATTTTGGGTTTGCGTTTCGTGTGCGGACGCGCGGGAACAGGCAAGAGCACCCTCTGTTTAGAAGAAATTCGCAGTGAACTTCGTCTTGAGCCTTGGGGAGCGCCGCTGATCCTCCTTGTCCCTGAGCAGGCTACCTATCAGATGGAAGTGACCTTGGCCGATACCCCCGATTTAGGCGGCAGTTTGCTGGCCCAAGTTTTGAGCTTTCGGCGGCTGGGCTGGCGGGTATTTTCGGAAACCGGCGGCGGGCAAAAAGTCTTGATTGGCGGCATAGGCAAACGGATGCTGCTGCGGCGAATTCTTTTAAAACATCGTCTGCATCTAAAAGCGTTCGCCCGCTCTGCTGCCAGGCCAGGCATGTCTGATCTTCTCGCTCAGGCGATTGGCGAATTCAAAACTTACCGTATTGCCTCTGGCGATTTACGTAAAGTAAAGGATGCCAATGAACTTTTATTAAATAAACTGGCAGACTTAGCTCTTATTTATGAAGAATTTCAAGTGGCGTTAGGAGAGGAAATCCGTGATCCGGATGATGAACTGTCAATTTTGGCGGAAAAGATCCCGGGTGCCGCCTTTCTCCAAGGGGCGCAGGTATGGGTAGACGGGTTTAAAGGATTTACCCCGCAGGAATTAGAAGTTTTAAAACAAATCATCATTACCGCCAAGGAAGTGGTTGTTACCTCTCCGCTTGATCCGCTTTTACTTACAGATGAACGTCAGCGGGAATTGGGGCCTTTTAAGGCGGGAGAGGAGTTATTTTCCGGTCCTTGGCAGACGTATCAGGATTTGCAGCGCCTTTGCGTGGAGACCGGCACTCGTTTACACCCCCCCTCCAGCCTTACAGATGTCAAACGCTTTCAGCATCCCTGGCTTAAACATTTGGAAAAATATTTTTTTGCTTATCCAACCGTGGCTTACCAAAATGAAACCGCTGAGCAGCCGGATAGCCCCCTGGGAGAGGGAATTGAGATTTTTTCTGCTGTTAATCGACGGACAGAAGTAGAAGGTGTGGCCCGGGAACTGCGGCGTTTAGCCAGGGATAAGGGGCTTTGCTGGAACGAAATGGCGGTCATGACCCGTGACCTAACCAGTTATTTTGAACTGATTACACAAGTTTTCACAGCCTATGAGATCCCGCATTTTTCTGATCACAAACGTTCTGTTCTCCATCATGCTTTGATTGAATTAATTCAAGCCCTGCCGGAAGTGGCAGCGAGTAATTGGGGATACGAACCACTGTTTCGCTGTTTAAAGACGGATTTTTTCCCACTGCAAAGGGACAGCATTGACCGTCTGGAGAATTATGTGCTTGAATACGGCATACACGGTGGGTACTGGAACAAAGATGCAACTTGGAAATACCATCGCCAATGGTCCTTGGGGCAAGACGAAGCCCAATCGGCTATTGAGCTCAAGTCTCAAGCGGCGCTGAATGCTGCCCGGCAGACGGTTTATGATTTACTCAGTCCGTTTATTCAAAGGGTTAAGCTGAGCGGCGAAGCGGAGCACTTAACTGTTCGCGAAGTTACGGAAGCTTTGTATGCGGTCTTAGAAAGGCTGGATGTGCCGGCGACTTTAAAGAAATGGTCGCAAGAAGCCCAAAAAAAAGGAGAACTTAGTGAGGCCAAGCTCCACGAACAAATCTGGGAAGCTGTCCTCCAAGTTCTGGATGAAATAGTCGCCGGATTAGGAGAAGAATGTTTGGAGCTTGAGGAATATGCGTTAATTCTTGCTTCCGGAATAGAAGCGATTGAATTGGGGTTGATCCCCCCTGGGCTTGATCAGGTTTTAGTGGGCTCATTGGAGCGTTCACGGAATCCGGAAGTACGTGCACTCTTTTTGCTTGGGGCTAATGAGGGTGTGCTTCCGGCCCGACCGAACGATGACGGGGTTCTTGACGCCGACGAAAGAGAACAATTGGAGAAAGTCGGGGTTGTTTTAGCACCGAAAGGGAAAGCGCGGCTATTTGAAGAACATTTTTTTATCTATACGGCACTCACTCGTGCGGCAGAGAAACTGGTTGTCTGCTATCCCCTTACGGACGAAGAGGGGAAAGGATTGGCGGTTTCTCCTGTGGTGACAAGGCTGAAACAGCTTTTCCCGCTTACAGAGAACTTTTTTAGCAATCAGGAGGAAATTGAACGCATTAGTCAGGCGGATTTTACCTTGCAGGCTTATGGCGAACAACTTCGCACGCTGCGCCAAGGGGAATCGCTTTCTCCCCTTTGGCAGGCTGCCGAAAGGTGGCTGACACAGGACCCGATTCGTCAAAATCAGGTGCAGCGCTTGCGGTCCGGTCTCGCCATTAAAAATCAGGAAAAGAGGATTCAACGCCCCTTGGCGCGCCGTTTATATGGGAAACACCTGAAAGCCAGTGTTTCCCGGTTAGAACAATTTGCTAAGTGTCCTTTTGCACATTATGTCCGTTACGGACTGAAGTTGCGTGAAAGGTCTGCCTATCAGCTGTCGAGTCCGGATATGGGTCAATTCTTTCATGCTGTTCTGCATGATTTCGCAGTCCAAATACAGGAGCGGGGCCTGGATTGGGGAAAATTAACAAAAGAAGAAACCTGGACGCTCGTCAGTGAACTGTCTGAGCAGATCGCCCCCGGTCTTCAGCATGAGATCCTGTTAAGCAGCGCCCGCTACCGTTATTTAACTCATAAACTAAAACGCACCGTTCACCACGCTGTACGAGTGCTCGGCGAGCATGCCCGGCGCGGGAGATTCAGTCCCATCAAGCTGGAAGTAAGTTTTGGTCCGGCAGAAACGCTCCCGGGAATTGATATTTCGTTGTCGGAGGGCGATTCATTACTGATCCGCGGGCAAATTGACCGGGTTGATGTTGCCTGCCTGGAGGGAAAGGTGTATTTACGGATCCTTGATTATAAATCCCGTGAATTATCCTTAGCATTGGATGCTATTTATTATGGGCTGAATCTGCAATTGCTTACTTATTTGGATGTTGCCTTGCAAGGAGCCGAAGTTTTGCTCAATACGCCTGCGGTTTTGCGCTTACTGGGAAGCAGCGCGGAAAATGTCCGGATGGAAGAAGCGGCCGAAAGGGATGACGAAGGAGATGACGTCTTGCCGGAGAAGATACCGGCCGGTTTTTTATATTTTCCGGTGTTGGAACCCCAGCTGGAGGAGAAAGTCCCCCTCAGCGCAGAAGAACTGGAGCGGCAGCGGGTCAAGGCCGTCAAAGTCAGCGGGTACTTATTAGCTAATCCGCGTATTTTAGAAGCGATGGATTCCTCATTTGCTGCTGGACAATCCGATTTACTTGGGCTTAAATTGAAGAAAGACGGGACCTTCAAAAAGGGGTCAAATGTTCTGACGGAGGAACAATTTACCTTGCTTCATAATTACCTTCATCAATGGTTCCGCCAGACGGGTGAAGAGATATTAAACGGCAATATTTCCCTCTCCCCCTACCGGAAAGGGAACAGTTCGGGATGTCAATATTGTACTTATAAACCGGTATGCCACTTTGATCCTTACTTTCCGGAAAACCGCTATCGAGACCTGCCGGCCTTACATCAAGAAGAAGTCTGGGGGTTGATAGAAGATGCTGAGGAGAAACAGCGACTTTAGCAAAGGTCTTAAGCAAAGGTATTGATAAAAATGAAGATACAACAGATTTATACATTGTTTTATAGCGCCACGGGAAATACAGAAAAAGTAGCGAATGCATTGACTGAGTATATCGGCGAATGGAAAGTGCCGGTACAAAGAGTAAACATTGCTTCGCTTAAGGAACGGGAAAAGAAGCGGTTGTTTCAAAATGATACGCTTGTTATTGTAGGGACTCCAGTTTATGCAGGCAGAATTCCAAATAAAATGCTGCCATATTTTCAAACAATGCTGGAGGGAAATGGAGCATTGGCAGTTCCGGTGGTCACATTTGGAAATCGGGCTTATGATAATGCATTGATTGAGCTAAAAAATGAATTGGAAAAGCATGGATTTCATACAGTGGCAGGGATGGCAATGCCATCGGAACACGCATTTTCTGATAAATTGGCAACAGGACGTCCAGATGAATCGGATTTGTCTCTGATTCAATGCTTTGCAAAAGAAGTTATGGAGAAAATAGAAACATTGCAGGAGCCTTCAAAGGGACAGATTTCGATGCCTGGGGATGAAGTTATTAAGGGATACTATACACCCTTGGGGATAGATGGGAAACCAGCAGATTTTCTTAAGGCGAAACCAAAGACAGATATGGATTTATGTATCCATTGCGAGATTTGTTCAGCGGTATGTCCGATGGGTTCTATTTCGAGACAAGAGCCGGATCAGGTAGAGGGGATTTGTGTTAAATGTCAGGCATGTATTAAGAAATGCCCAGTAGGTGCAAAATACTTTGACGATGCTGCCTTTTTGTCCCATGTGAAGATGTTAGAAGAAAACTATACCAGACGAATGGAAGCCAAGTTTTTTATATAAATGAAAAAATCAATCACATGTTTGGGAGCAAGGCAGCAATCAAGCAGGCGTTCAAACAGATATAGCATCAAGGCTGTCTGTTAGAACAGGCGGTCTTAACTATTTAAAAACTTGTCCCACTTATTATTCTCATGTTTTGAGTAATAGTCGATAATAAATTTTCTGAAATCGCATGCTGCCAATGACAAGTAACGATCTTTAACCCATGATAACCATATGGTTCGCTGACAAGTAGGATTTTCAATATGCAATTTTACCAGTGAGTCATTATTAATTCTTTCCCACCTATCCGCCATAATAAAGGCGTTACCAAATCCGGCTTCGACAAAACTACAGATTACTTCAGGAGAAGTGCTTTCACTCCCAATATTAGCAATAATAGGAGTGAATCCGGCTCGCCGGCAAAAGTAGTCTGTAATCCTTCGAAACCCGTACTCAGCAGTTTGACGAATAAATGGTTCATCGGCAATTTCTTTCAGCTGTATGCTCTTTCGATCGGCAAAGCGATGATTCGACGGTAAAACCAAGAAAACTTCTTCATTTATTAAGGGTTCACAACAAACGTTCGATTTGTTAATCGGCAAGAAGGTTACACAGAGATCGATCTCCCCATTCATTAAGCGTTCTTGTATTTCCGGATGCTGTGCTTGAACATACCAAAAATTGACTTGTGGATGAAGAGTTAGATATTCCCTAAAGATATGTGGTAATTGTGGTGAAGTTGTGGTGGCACCCATTCTAATGCTGCCGGATTCCAGTCCCGCCAAATCGGCCACTTCACGTTGTCCTTCCTCTAATTCGTTAAAACAGCGCTCTACTCTTTTAAGGAAAACTTTACCAAACTGATTAAGTTTTATTCGTCTTCCTTGGCGATCAAATAAAGGGACACCGATGCTTTCTTCTAAACGAGCAATTGTTTTGCTAAGTGAAGATTGTACTATATGAAGCTCTTCGGCCGCACGTGTTACATTTTCCAAACGAGCAACAACTTGAAAATATCTTAATTGAAGCAAGTCCATAACGCTATACCCCCCCCTGATGACTATAAAGCCATAATATGATAATCAATTATATATTTCCGTAAATAAGCAGTCAATGCTATAATTAACACTGTACCTCCCTGATTACTCCAAAGCCATGATATCATAATCAATTATATATTTCTGCGAATAAGCATTCAATGCTATAATAATATCCCCTTTATGAATTAAAAGCCATGATATTATAGCCAATTATATATTTCTGCGAATAAGAGGTTAATGTTATAATATTCTGTTAATAAGCGGTCCATGCTATAATTCTGAAAAAGCAATGAACAGGGTAAGTAGAAGGGAGGAATAAGCATCAGTTTTAGCGTTAATTATTAGCCATATGCTTAACTCCCTGGCGAAGCAATGCTAGGAAAGATTCTGACAATGCATACTCTGTTGCAGATATTCAGTTCATAAGAAAGGTTGCGAGATAAAAAATGAGGAAAATTAATATAACAGAAACAGTCTTAAGAGATGGTAACCAATCCTTAGCTGCGACAAGGTTGACTTTCGAACAATTTGCCCCTATTCTTGGTGAACTTGATAATGCCGGGTATTATTCCTTAGAATGTTGGGGTGGAGCAACGTTTGACTCTTGTATAAGATTCCTCAATGAAGACCCTTGGGACAGACTGCGAAAAATAAAAGCAAAGGTAAAAAGAACGCCTTTACAAATGGTTCTTAGAGGTCAAAACCTTTTAGGTTACAAACACTATCCTGATGATGTTGTCCGTAATTTTGTTAAGGCTGCAGTGGCAAACGGTATGGACATTATCCGCATTTTTGATGCCCTTAACGATTATGACAATATTAAAGTCGCTATGGACGAAGTTAAAAAGCAGGGAGCACATGCGCAAGGAACTCTTGTCTACACGATCAGTCCGGTTCACGATATGGAGAATTACCTGAATTTAGCTAAGTGTTTAGAAGAAATGGGAGCGGATTCAATTGCTATTAAAGATATGGCGGGTTTAATAATGCCCCATGTCGCCTGTGAACTTGTAACGGCATTAAAGCAAAATATTAAACTACCCATCTATTTACATGCTCACTGCACTGCCGGGATGGCTGAAATGGCCTATTTTAAGGCAATTGAGGCCGGTGTGGACGGCATAGATTGTGCTATTTCTTCTTTCTCCGGCGGTACTTCTCAACCGGCTACCGAGACGATGTATTTTGCTTTGGAAAACGCCGGGTATAATACCGGCCTGGATGTGAATAAAGTAAGAGCGATTAATGAATTCTTTAAACCTCTGCGGGAAGAATTTATTTCCTCCGGAATCCTTGATCCTTCAGTTCTTACACCCCAACCAGAAGTCTTGGTCTACCAAATTCCAGGTGGAATGTTATCTAATTTAATATCTCAGCTTAAAGGGCAAAATGCGATCGACAAGCTGGATGAGGTGCTTAATGAAGTTCCTAATGTTCGCAAGGACTTAGGATATCCCCCGCTCGTAACGCCAACCAGCCAGATGGTTGGAATTCAAGCAGTGGTCAACATCTTAACCGGTGAACGATATAAAGTTGTAGTTAAAGAAGTAGTAAACTATTTTAAGGGGGAATATGGCAAGGTCCCCGGACCAATTAACGAAGAAGTTGCCAAAAAGGCTCTTAAGAAAAGACAACCGCTGCCAGGACGGTATGCCGATACGTTAGCGCCAGCCTTTGATAAAGCCAAAGAAAAATTTAAGGAAATTACTTTAAGCGATGAAGATGTACTAAGCTGTTTGTTGTTTCCAAGAGTTGCCGAAGAATTTATTAAAAATAGAAATGAAAACTCCTCCTATACCTCTGATGGCTTTAAAGCCATGATGGGATAGCCGATTATATATTTATGTTTATAAACAAGTCAATGTTATAATTACGTGATGAAAGAAAATAAATACAGGAAAAACATTTTTATTTTCTATATCAGATAAGGTTCTAAATCGATTTTCAGAATGATAGTTTAATCCTTGTATTCATTGTTTTATATATCCATTATTGTAAAAAGAGAGGAGTTAGTGTTTTGTTTGAACTTAATGATGAGCAAAAAGAAATCCAGGCTTTGGCTCGAAACTTCGCAGAAAAAGAAATAGCACCGTATGCTGACGAATGGGAGGAAAAGGAGTATTTTCCACGCGAAATCTTTACTAAAATGGCCGAATTAGGTTTTGCCGGCATGTATATTCCCGAAAAGTACGGCGGAATAGATATTGATCGAGTGAGCGCGATTTTGATTGCTGAGGAACTAGGCAGAGTGATGCGCGCTATGGGGTTTATTTACATTCATAATATAGTTACAGAGATTATCCATGAACATGGCACTGAGGAACAGAGGGAAAAGTGGTTACCCCCTATGACAGCGGGCCAACTGCTGGGAGCCTTTGTCTTAACCGAACCGGGTGCCGGTTCCGATGCAGCTAACATTAAGACCAGAGCCGTCAAGCAAGGGGATAATTATGTACTAAACGGTACAAAGTGTTTTATCACTAATGCGGATGTAGCAGATGTTATGCTGGTAGCTGCCAAAACTGATCCGGATGCCGGCAGCAAGGGCGTGAGTTTATTTATAGTTCCTGTGAAAACTACCAAAGGACTAAGCGTACCGAAAATCGAAAAGACGATGGGTGTGCGTGCTACCCATATCTGTGAGGTGGTTTTTGAGGATTGTTTGGTTCCGGCAGAGAATCTCGTCGGGGGTATGGAAAATCAAGGCTTCAAAATGTTAATGAACGGTTTGGAAGGCGGTCGGATTACTAATGGTGCCTTGGCCTTAGGAATAGCCCAAGGGGCCTATGAGATTGCAAAAGATTATGCAAAAGAACGTAAAGTCTTTGGCAAATCGCTTATCGATGTGCAAGTTATTCAATTCATGCTGGTGGAAATGGCCACCGAAATTCAGGCAGCACACTTGTTAGCTCGCTACGCAGCTTGGTATAAGGATCAGAAGTTACCGTCAGCCGGAAAATATGCTTCCATGTGTAAGTATCACTGTGCGGATCTAGCTATGAAAACTACCACTAATGCCGTACAGGTATTGGGTGGATTTGGTTATTGTGCGGACTACAAAGTTGAGCGCATGATGCGGGATGCCAAGATGACCCAAATTGTCGAAGGGGCTTGTGAGATTCAGCGCTTGATTATTGGCAGGGAGTTAGTAAATGATTAAGGAGCTAGTAAAGGATTAAGTAGAAGATAGTGAAATTAAGTAGAAGCTGGTTAAGAGCTTAATGAAGATTAAGGAGGGAAGGTCTAAACGACCGGAGTTGTGGACATTAAAACAATTACAGTAATTGGTGCAGGTATAATGGGCAGAGGTATAGCGCAGGTATCAGCAATGGGTGGTTTTACTACCTACCTTGTTGACCCCGTCGAAAAGGCTTTGGAAACAGCACTCAGCACAATTGAAAAAAATTTACAAAAGGGAGTTCAACTTGGTAAATTTGATGAGCAGCAGGCAAAAGAAAGCTTACAACGGATAAATCCTACCGGAGATCGAGCGATGGCTGCAGGCAAGGCCGATTTTGTGATCGAAGTTGCCCCTGAGGATATAGAAATTAAACTGGAAGTTTTCCGTGGTCTGGATAAGGAGTGTCCTAAGCATACTATTCTGGCCACCAATACCTCGGCTAAGAGTATTACGGAAATTGCCCAAGCAACTTCCCGGCCAGATAAAGTAATCGGGATGCACTTCTTTAATCCTGTACACATTATGAAATTGGTCGAAATCATACGTGGCTTGGAGACTTCTGATGAAACTTTGGAAACCACGATGAAGGTATCCGAGATGATGGGTAAGCAAACGGTCGAGGTTAATGAATTCCCCGGTTTTGTCACAAGTAGGATCAGCGCAATGATCGGCAATGAGTGTTTCTACATGCTACAGGAGGGTGTAGCAAGTGCGGAAGACATTGATAAAGCAATTGTTTTGGGATTGAACTTCCCGATGGGACCCTTAGCACTGGGGGATATGAACGGTATAGACAGCCGGTTAAAAGTAATGGAATATTTACATGAAACCTTAGGAGAAAAATATCGCCCTTGCCCGCTGATGGTTAAATATGTTAAAGCTGGACGACTGGGACGCAAAACAGGCAGAGGGGTCTTTGAGTACGATTAGAACTCACTGCTGCGTTTTGGTTTATCGCATAAACAATAAACAAAATAATCGATTGGAGAGGACCATCTTTTCCTAAGATTCTAGATTCCGTTTGATACGCAAAAAAGCAGCTGAGTTCATACAGCTGCTTTTATGATTTTTGGACTTAAGATTTTGCACGCTTTTGATTTTTTGCCACGTTGATTTTTGAACTGCGTCGTCGTGGTGGCGGTACAGGAATCGCATGCATCTGTAGTGGTGCTGCTCAGGGCGATGCAATTATGGTAAAGGTTGAATAGATTGAGTTAACAGCATTTCAACACATAGGGGTACTTAACACCTCTATGTGTTATTTTTTATTGTGGAGCTGAGTAGGTGCATTTATTACAAGGAACGCATTAGATAATAATTGACTGATACTTATGTAATATTTGTTAATATGTAACGTCAGCTCGCAATGGCCTCGCTGTGAGCAGCCAAGTTCTACCTATGACATTTGTAATAATCAATTGTCATAACAGACCAATTTCTTATATTGATAATATTAAATCCCCCCTGAATATATTAATACAGGGAGGGATGTTACATGCGGACGCTGAAACGCGGATCCAGAGGCAGTGATGTAATGGAAATTCAGAGTCTCTTGGAAAAGATGGGCTATAATCCTGGACCGATTGACGGGATATTTGGCCTTCAAACTAAGGAAGCAATAAGACAGTTTCAGAGAAATTACGGTTTGATTGTCGATGGGATCATTGGCGCAAACACCTATAGGGTGGTGCAAAGATTTCTCCTGAGTTATGAGAATTACACCATTAAATCTGGAGATACCTTTCATAAAATTGCCCAAAAAAATCGAATTAGCCTATCATTATTACTTACTGCTAACCCAGGAATTGATCCCCTAACTCTCCAAATCGGTCAGGTGATTAAAGTCCCCTACGCTTATGATGTCGTGGATACCAATATTGACTATACTTATG
Source organism: uncultured Desulfosporosinus sp. (assembly GCA_964460725.1). Taxonomy (GTDB): domain Bacteria; phylum Bacillota; class Desulfitobacteriia; order Desulfitobacteriales; family Desulfitobacteriaceae; genus Desulfosporosinus. Next base: position 3,471 of record CAYWSF010000004.1, on the reverse strand, counting down.
AAATCATGGAAAGAGATATACAGGGCCTTAAAATTCGCTATCCCTTTATTGAAGTCGGGATAGCCGGTAAAAGTGTGCTCGGAAGGAACTTGTACACACTCAAATTAGGGAATGGGCCGGTGGAGGTTTTTTATAACGGTGCCCATCATGGCCTGGAGTGGATCACTTCGCCCTTGTTGTTGAAATTTACCGAGAACTTTGCCAAAGCATATGCCGAAGGGCGTCCGATACAAAGCTATGATCTGAGAAATATTTGGCGGCAAAACACGATTTATATCATGCCAATGGTTAATCCTGACGGAGTGAATTTAGTTCTGCAAGGATTACAAAGGAATAATCCCTTCTATGACGAGCTTATTGCCTGGAATAATGTTCAAATGAACTTTGGTGAAGTGTGGCAAGCCAATATACGAGGGGTCGATTTAAACCACAACTACGATGCTTCCTGGGAACTATCCAAACAAGCAGAGCCGCTCAATGGTATCTATGGTCCGGGGCCAACAAGGTTTTCCGGTGAATATCCCGAGTCGGAACCGGAAACAAAAGCGGTGGCCGATTTTACCAGGAACCACAACTTCAGACTTGTCCTTGCTTATCATAGCCAAGGAGAGGTTATTTATTGGACTTATCTGGATAAGACTCCACTCGAGTCACGACGCCTTGGTGAGGTGTTCTCCGGCTTAAGTGGTTATACCCTTGAGGAAGCCACTGGAATGACCTCCTACGCCGGTTACAAAGATTGGTTCATTGATCAGTACCGACGACCCGGTTACACCATCGAAGTAGGTCTGGGGAAAAATCCCCTTCCAATATCGCAGTTTGCTGAAATCTATCGGGATAATGAAGGAGTATTGCTGGCTGCCCCGCTTCAGGCTCAAATCCTGGTAAACACACAAAGTCCTTAATTGTGGCGAAAAAGACCCATTAAAAAGACCCATTAAAAAGACCCATTAAAAAGAGAAATCTATTCTTATTCCTTTGGCCCGCTGGTATTCTTAGTCATACCTTTAAATTCATGTACCATTTTTTCTAACCAATGTTTTATTTGATTCTTTAACTTGGGAGTTCGTTTCATAATAATTTCATCTCCTTACTTATCTAGATGAATTTATTATTTACCGGTGATTATTTAATATGTATAGCTTTTTACCGCCTAGCTGATTTTTTGTGTAACATAAACGTTATTCGTAGTATAAAGGTGTATACCGTCAATGCCTTGAGAGAGAAGAACCAAAATCTGCTCAACGGCATAAGCGATTCCGGCATCACGTAATGATTCAGGATTATCCTGATCGCGTTCCATCATAGCAGTAATTTTCTTAGGAAGCTTAGCTCCGCAGAGTGACACCATCCGTTCGATCTGTCCTTGATTGAGAATCGGCATAATACCGGCTTCAATCGGTACGTTTGATTTTTGGTGTTTTACAATAGACGCCTAGAGTTTTTTTAAGACTAAAGCAGTGCGGCTCGGAGAATATATTGTGAACCCAAGCTTATGCTCTCTTTCTGAAAGTATCTTAGTCTGATAAATATAGTCCTTGACTATGCGGCCATAGCCACTGAATAGTATTTCATCGCTGCTAAATACGACCTGGTAATTCCCATATTCCCCCACAGGGAGGGTGAATTCAGGAAAAGATTTAATGGGATTGAAGTTGAATAAGAAAATCAAACCGGCTTTCCTAAAGGTTAATAATTTCTCTTCCTCATCGATCCATAAGTTTTCTAAATCATCAGCCTGTAATACCTTATGAGCTTTTATAAAAGCGATCATTTCGCGATCAAAATTTGCCAGGTCGGCATAACGCAGTTCTTGATTGTCCAAAAGACTCCAACGTCTGCAGGCATATTTATAACTCCAGTTGTTAGCTGATGTTGGGAAATCTATCCATTCCGGATGGCCGAATTCGTTGCCCATGAAATTCAGATAGCCTTGGCCGGCGAGAGTTATTGTGAGGAATCTCATCAGCTTACTCAAGGCAATTGCTCTGCTTACAATCATATTTTGGTCATTTTTTTGCATGTGCCAATACATCTCTTTGTCGGCTAACCAAAAAATTAGGGTCTTATCTCCAACGAGTGCCTGGTCATGGGACTCGGCATAGCAAATTGTTTTTTCCTGTGGTCGATGGCCTGTCAATTCATACCAAAGACGGTGCATACTCCAGTCTTCATCTTTGCATTCCTTAAGCAGCTTGATCCAAAGATCAGGCACTCCCATCGACAAACGATAGTCAAAGCCGATACCGCCATCTTTCACCGGAAGACACATACCGGGCATTCCACTCATGTCCTCAGCGATAGAAATTGCATCCGGTCGTATTTCGCGAATTAATTCATTAGCCAGTTGAAGATAAGTAACCGCATTAGTGTCAGTGTCCATACTGAAATACTTGTTATAATCCGTGAATGCCACGCCAAGACCTTGATGATGGTATAACATAGAGGTTACCCCGTCGAAGCGAAAGCCGTCAATATGGTAAGTTTCAAGCCAAAATTTAATATTTGAAAGTAAAAAATGTAAAACCTCATTTCTTTCATAATTAAATAGTTTGGTGCCCCAGGCCGGATGATTCCCTCTACTCCCTATATGAAAAAATTGGTGCTCTGTCCCGTCAAATCCATTAATTCCCTCCCGACGATTATCGCTGGCGTGAGAATGCACAAGATCAATTATTACCACAATACCCAGTGAATGGGCAGTATCCACCAATTCCTTAAAATCATCCGGAGTCCCAAACCATGATGACACTGCAAAAAAATTAGTCACTTGGTAACCGAATGAGGCATAGTAGGGGTGCTGCATTATGGCCATTATTTGTATGGCGTTATAGCCGGCTTTTACAATTCTTGGCAGGATATGATATGTAAATTCCTTGAATGAACCAATACCTTCTTTCTCTTGTGCCATACCAATATGCAGCTCATAAATGAAGAGCGGCGCGGTCTGATCTACCCGGAACTGCTGATCATGCCATCTGAACTTTTTTGACGGCTGCCAAATTTGGCCTGCGAAATCGCCGGTTATCGGATTTTGCACTGTACGCTTTATATAGAGGGGTAACCGATCACTCTCCAGGCCATTTGCTTTGACACGGACTTTAACTAAGGACATGTGCTTAAGCGTGTCTCTGCCGGGTAAAAATATTTCCCAATTTCCGTGTTCTTTTCTTTCTAACGGATGAGTTTCCGGGTTCCAGTCGTTGAAATCTCCTACTAGATGAAGTTCCTCTGCGCCCGGCGCCCATTCACGGTAGTACCACCCGTCTTTTTTCAAATGGAAACCGTAGAATAAGTGGCCATTGGCGAAGGATTTTAATTTTCGATGTCGTCCCCGTAAGGACTTTCTCTTTGATTTATATTGGTCCATTCTCAGCTGAAGATCCTTTTCGAACGGTCGAAGGTAGGGATCGATCTTCAATATGTTTAGCGGAGTTGCAGCAGACGCAGTAGACGCAGTAGGCGCAGTAG
>CAYWSF010000003.1:6323-23934 GCA_964460725.1 uncultured Desulfosporosinus sp. | reverse complement strand
TTCGCCTATGCTAAAATTAATCTGGCTTTAGCAATTCTCGGAAAACGGGAAGATGGGTATCATGAACTGCAAAGTGTTATGCAATCGATTGCTTTACACGATATTGTTCGGGTTCGGCGTTGCGGGGAGAAGGTTGTCTGTCGGTGCGGAGCATATAGCGGCCCGGAAAATCTGGCCTATAAGGCAGCGCTGTTGTTTTTCGAACAACTTGGCCGATCCGAGGGGATTGAGATTGAGATTATCAAGAATATTCCCGTGCAGGCCGGATTGGCCGGCGGGAGCACGGATGCTGCGGCCACGCTTCGTTTATTAAATCAGCTCTATGGAGAACCTTTAAGTCAGGAAATGCTCTTAACGCTGGCCGGCAGATGCGGTGCAGATGTTGCTTTTTGTCTGAAAGGCGGAACAATGTGGGCAACCGGACTGGGTGAGCAGCTTGAGGTATTGCCTGCAACGCCGGCCTTGGATCTTGTCTTAGTTAAACCGTTTGCCGGAGTAAACACCGGAGAGGCTTATCGGCGCTTTGATTTGACGGGTCAGAGGGGACGTTTAGTAAAGGCTGATTGGCTAAAAGCTTTGTCCCAAAATGCGGTGCGGCAGATAGCTGATTTACTGTATAATGACTTGGAGTTGGCCTCGATCCAAATGGTTCCGGAGATTTCGGTACTCAAGCAACTTTTACTAGAAGCCCAGTGTTATGGGGCTTTAATGTCCGGAAGCGGTTCTTGTGTATTCGGAATAGCGCAAGGAAAACAACATGCCCGAGCAGTGGTCGGGCAGTTAAGGGAAAAAGGCTTTAACAATATTTGGGTTACACAAACAGTGGGGGGTAATGGCATAATAGATACTTCATATAAGGATTAAAGACTAATTTAGATAGGAAAGGGGGACCATTTGTGGAGAGAAGATTACAGCCGGTAATATTCGATGGTTATAAACCATTGCGGGAGATTGTTTTTGAGTCTATCCGTGAGGCGATTTTGAACGGAGTTTTTGAGCCTGGCGAACGGTTAATGGAAATTCAATTGGCTGAAGAATTGGGGGTTAGCCGCACTCCGGTGCGTGAGGCCATCCGGATATTGGAGCTTGAGAATTTTGTAATCATGGTGCCGCGTAAAGGCGCGTATGTAGCAGGCGTATCATCGAAAGATGTCGCCGAGGTTTTCGAAATTCGTTCTGCGCTTGAGGGATTGGCGGCTAGTCTTGCGGCCGAACGCATTACGAATGTCGAATTGGAACAAATGGAGCAGGCGTTATTATATAGAGCTCAAGAAGAACAAACCGAACTGGAACAGAGTGTGAAGTCGGATACCGATTTCCATGCTTTAGTTTATCGAGCCAGCCGCAATGAACGGTTAATTCTAATTTTAGCCAATTTACGTGAACAAATTCAACGTTTCCGAACGACGTCACTGTCTGTCCCTGGGCGGATGAAAGTGGCGATTGACGAACACAGGGCGATTCTTGAAGCATTAAGAAACCATGACAGTGAGACCGCGCAAGCCTTGACGATTGCTCACATTGAGACTGCGGAGAACGTAATGTTCGGAACTTTAAATACAAAGAAAGATCGGACCAAGGAGAAGGATACAAACAACGGATCAATAATAATGGGGAAGATGAAAGAAAAAGAGTAGCCGATCTTTAATTTTTTTTTTAAATTTTTTAAGATTGATGCAGGATTATTTTCCCATGTTAGAGAATATCTTTATGGAAAAGCCACGAGATTAGTAGAAGGGTGGTGAACCATAATGAATATTACTGATGTGCGGGTTCGAAAAATTAACAAAGAAGGAAAGATGAAGGCCGTGGTCTCTGTGACTTTCGATAATGCTTTTGTCGTCCATGATGTTAAGGTAGTTGAAGGTGTAAACGGTATTTTTGTAGCTATGCCCAGCCGCAAGACGCCTGAAGGGGAGTATCGTGATATCGCTCACCCCATTTCGGCGGCAGCACGAGAAGTCATCCAGTCTGCTGTCCTGAAAGCCTACGAGGAAGCAATGTAAATGCAGTGTTATTGCAGTGTTCATTTGGATAAGAAAATACGGAAGGGACCTTGTGCATAGGTTCCTTTTTTCTTAATAATACAAAAAACTTTCAAGATAAAAAAAGGATTTCTTCCTAATTTGACGAATAATATACTCTTGTGACCAAATCCCACTTCTTAGCGAAGGGTAAGTGGGGGTAGTTCACATTAAGTATAAGGTTACTAAACTCGGAGGCGAATTGACGCATGTTAAATTTAGCAGCCGTGATCATGGCTGCAGGCAAAGGGACAAGAATGAAATCAAAGCTGCCAAAAGTCATGCACACATTGGCAGGGAAAACTCTTATTGAACATGTTTTGAACACCGTAAAACAAGTTGGGATTGAACGCCCCTTGGTGATTGTCGGGCATGGACGGGAGGAGATAGAGGACCATATTTCTGAGCGTGCGGAGTTCGTCGTTCAAGCTGAACAATTAGGAACGGGACATGCGGTCATGCAGGCCATTCCTTATTTGGATGATACCCGGAATGTCCTTATTTTAAGCGGGGATCAGCCGCTGCTTAAAACCGAGACATTACGATCCCTTATCGAATTGCACGAAGCGCGCGGGGCTAGTGCCACAGTATTAACCGCCAATTTGGAGCAACCCTTTGGCCTGGGGCGGGTTGTCAAAAATGGTGAGAACCTTGTTAAAATCGTGGAAGAAAAAGACGCAGTTCCTGATGAACGACAAATAAAAGAAATAAACACGGGGACCTATTGTTTTAAGGGCGCTGCTCTTAAGGATGCTTTGACGAAAATCACCGTTCAGAATGCGCAAGGTGAATATTATCTGACGGAAGTCTTTGACGTATTATTAAGGCAAGGAGCCAAAATGCTGACGTATTGTACCGATGATTCCCGGGAAGCACTGGGCATAAATAGCCGCGCCCAATTGGCTGAGGCCGAGGCTATTTTGCGCGAGCGCATTCTTAATCATTGGCTGTTGGAAGGAGTGACGATTACGGATCCGGCCTCGACTTTTATCGATGCGGAAGCAGTACTCTCACAGGACGTCACGATTTTACCGTTTACCCGTTTAATCGGCAACACTCGTATAGCAGAAGATGCCGTGATTGGGCCGCATACCAATTTGGAAAATTGTACGGTGGGATGTGGTTCGGAAGTGACCTTTACGGTGGCCAAAGACACGGTGATCGGCGAACGTTGTCACATTGGACCCTTCACTTATTTGCGCCCGGGTACAAAACTGGAAGCAGATAAAAAATAAATCAACCGGTAATTAAAGAGAATTGGCAGAAATAATATTAGGGGGCTCAAAAACCCATGGCAGCACAGGGATATAAAATATTTTGTGGGAATGCCAATCGTTCGTTGGCGCAAGAAATTGTTGACTATCTTGGGGTTCCGCTTGGTGACGCTAAAATTGATCGTTTTGGCGACGGAGAAATCGGTCTGGTGATTGATGAAAGCGTGCGTGGGTCGGATATCTATGTTGTGCAACCCACGTGTTTTCCGACAAATGACAATATCATGGAATTACTGATTATTATTGATGCGATGCGTCGGGCTTCGGCGCGTCGGATTACGGCGGTGATGCCTTATTATGGATATGCCCGCCAAGAGCGCAAGTCAAAAGCACGTGACCCGATTACTGCTAAGTTGATGGCGAATTTAATTACCACAGCCGGAGCAGATCGGGTTGTCACTATGGACTTACACGCGCCGGCTATTCAGGGTTTCTTTGATATTCCGCTGGATCACTTGCCGGGAGTGCCGATTTTAGCTGAGTATTTTAAAGAAAAGAAGTTTGAAAACCTCTGTGTTGTATCTCCGGACCTGGGTGGAGTTACCCGGGCACGTGATATGGCCGGACGAATCGGTGCATCATTGGCTATTATCGATAAACGACGGCCGGAACCCAATGTATCTGAAATTATGAATGTCATTGGTGAACTGGAAGGTAAGACGGTAGTCATGGTCGACGATATTATTGATACTGCCGGTACAATTACCCAAGGGGCGGCTGCTCTGATGGAACGGGGAGCTAAAGAAGTTTATGCCTGCTGTACCCATCCGGTTTTATCCGGACCGGCGATTGAACGTTTGGAAAATTCGGTCATCCGTGAACTAATTGTTACGAACACTATTCCGATCGAGAAAATGATTCCTCAGATTAGAGTATTGTCCGTTGCTCCGCTCTTGGGTGAAGCGATTGTCCGGATACACGAAGACCTTTCCGTCAGTAAACTTTTTAGTTAAAATTTCCTTGGCATTATCCCAGGGGATCTGGTATTATCCTAGAGGTTCTTTGTTTATCGGTGTTTCAGAAACAGTTTGATTTTTTAGAGGGGTATCTTCGGCATTTTCCGGAGGGGTATCTTCAGCATCCGGCAGGATGATCGGCTCTTTATCCTGAGCAGGTGGAGCAACAGCCGTTTTTAATTTTCTTTTTCTAAAAAAGCTGCTTACGGTCTGAGTGGATTCTGAAGCCAGATGTGACGTTGAGTGGAACAGACTTTTAAGGGAATCACTAAGTCCTTTGTCTTTGACAGTTAAGGTATTTTCACTATCTTTTTTGGCAATAATTACATCGTGTCCGATAGTGATAATGTATTCTGCGGACAGCAAGGCCTTACCGTTTAAAAATCCTTCGATTTTACCGCCGGAAATTTCTATCTGAGTTATTTTTCCGGTTTGCGGATCAACATAATATTCCTCGGCGATGCCCAGGGTTTTCCCTGTTTCTGTGACCATCTTTGTTCCGATGATGGTCAATTTTTCTTTTGCCAGATCGAATAATTCAGGGAGACCGGAGGCTTTTGTCACGTGGGATTCCTTGTTAATGGTGATTGCGTCATCACCAACGCTCACGACTTTGGCATAAGGTATAATGCGTTGATCCGAAAAAAAACCCTTAGTGTCTACGACAATCGCGGCAAGGGCCTTAGCAGCGGCATCAAGAATTAAGCTTTTTACATGTCCAATTTGCTGTCCTTCTTGTAATGAAATAATTGGTAAGGATAAAAACTTTCTGCTGGGCTTCACGGGTTCACCCTCCCTTACTTGGTAAAGATTACTTATTTGTAAAGAATGTATTCAGCGCAGGGAACGAATATGCTACGGAGGAGATGGAGAATGAAGGTTATTGCCGGCCTCGGAAATCCGGGCCCTCAATATGCGGAAACTCGCCATAATGTAGGGTTTTTACTGGTTGACATACTGGCAGAAGCCCATAACCTTCAATTTCGTGCTAAGTTTCAAGGTTTATGGGCGGCAGAGAATGTGCAGGGAGAGCAAATCCTGCTTTTAAAGCCGACCACATTTATGAATTTGAGTGGTCGCTCAGTAAGAGCACTCACCGATTTTTATAAAATCACCGGTGATGATTTACTGGTTGTTCATGATGACATGGATTTGCCCCTTGGTAAAATCCGTTTCCGTGCTCAAGGAGGCGCAGGCGGCCATAACGGGCTCAAATCAATTCTGGCAGAATTGGGAACAGACAAATTTTGGCGATTAAAATTGGGTGTTGGCCATCCGGCGAGCAGTGCGGATGTCGAAATTGGCAGTTCGCCCTACAAACCGGGAACTACGGTTGTCGAACATGTGCTTTCACCGTTTGCGCCAGATGAGATTAGGCCTTTGGAAGAGATGTTGGAACGGGCGGAAAAGGCTGCGTATTTATGGATTAAAGGCGAAACCGAGCGGGCGATGAATTTATATAATCGTTGATCTTATTTTGTTAATTTATCGTTAATTTATCGTTCGTTAACTTATTGTTAATTTATCGTTGATTTAAGAGTATAACCTCCCTTGCTAGGGGTAATTCTACTAGCTAGGAGGTGTTTTTAATTATGAAGATATTAAAGTTATGTTCCGCTTGTGATCGAATTATCAGTGAGATGGAGTTAAATGACTTGACCAATCAGAACACCGATCTTACAATGGAGATTGTTGGTAATGTTGCCTACACGCTTTGCCCTGGCTGCTTGTCTGAAATGGAAGTTCAGCCAAGGAATACTTATCATTAAATTTGAAAATTGGTCAAGGAATACTTATTATTAGATTAGAATATTGATCATTAGATTTAGGTAACAAAATCGCTATTCACAGTTCGAGAATCGTAAAGCTCAAGGTTCATCTTTAGCTCGAATCTCGAACCTCGAACCTCGAATATCGACATGGGGGTCCTTTTACGGACGTTCATCTTTTTTGCTACCCGAAAGGATGCACGGTTTGAATACAATTCATGACTATCTTGGACAAGGGTTGGATATTAAGGAGATTACGCAAACGTTAAGTCTTGGGGAATGGCCTCTGATGATTTGTGATTTAACAGGCAGCCAAAAAGCAGCCTTTGTTGCTCAGTTATTACAAAGAACTCGGAAAACCGGCTTGATTTTAACTTATTCAGAAGAGCAAGCTCAAAAGTGGGTTAACGATTTGCGGACCTGGTGTTCTCAGGACACGATTCTCTATTTGCCTGTTACGGAATGGCTGCCTTTTGAAGTGTTGGGGAGAAGCAGGGAAACGACTGCAGAGCGCATTCGCGTGATCAATCGACTGGCGCAGGGCGGCAGCTGTACAATCGTTGCTTCTATCTTGGCGGTAGAACGGCGCGTCTTCCCTTTGGAACGCTGGCAGGAGTATACGCTGGCATTTGAAGCGGGGCGAGGATATGACCTGGTTGCGGTGCTTAATGTTTTAATCGCCGGCGGCTATGAAAGAATAGAGACCGTTGAAGGGAAGGGACAATTCGCGATCAGAGGCGGCATCCTGGATATAGCACCTTTGGATGGCGAGGCGGTGCGGATTGAATTTTTTGATGATCAAATCGACTCCATTCGCACGTTTGACCTTGAAACGCAAAAATCTGTGGCTGTTGTGAATGAGGTGAGTATTCCTCCGGCCATGGAATATGTAATTACCAGGGGGGAACTGGAACAACTACGCTTTACTGTACGGGCGGAAGCGCGTAAAACAATAGGTCGTCTCAAACGGACCGGGAAGGAAGAGGCAGCCGCACGTTTAGAAAATAAAGTTCGTTATCTGGAAGAACGGCTCGCCCAGGGGATCTTGGATGAAAATATCTACTCCTATTTAAGTTTGGTCGACACATCACTCGTTTCATTTTTCACTTATATGGCCAAGAATCATGTTGTTGTTTTAGATGAACCTCTCCGTTTAAAAGAACAGTTAGAATTTCAAGCACATGAGCGGTTACTGGAATTTAGCCAGCAATTAGAACACGGTGAGGGTTTTGTTTCCCCGGAGGCTCAGTTTATCGATTATTATGATCTGCTCAGGCACGGCGAGCGACATCCCTTGATCAGCCTGTCAACTCTTTTAAGGCAAGCCCCGGGTCTCTCACCAAAGCGCATTTTTAACTCATCGGCTCGTTCTTTGACGGGCGTGATGGGAAAAACAAGCCGTTTGGTGGAGGAGATCGAACACCGCAAGAATGCCGGGAATGTGGTAGCACTGTTTGTCGGGGATGAGGAGCATGCCCTGCGCTTAATTCAGGGTTTAAAAGATCGGAGTATGACTGCTGTTCGCAAAAAACTTTTTGACCCGGTCGAAGGAGGACAGGTTTATGTCTATCCTTATTCCCTCGAGCATGGTTTTGAATTACCACTAGGAAAATTAGTTATTATGACGGAAACCGAAATCTATAAACGAGTGAGCAAGGGCGTTGGTAAGAAGGCCGGCCCGGCAGCTCATGAGAGCACCTTCGTTTCGGATCTGAAGGCCGGGGACTTTGTGGTGCATGCTCACCATGGGATCGGTCAATTCACCGGCATTGAGCGGTTAGAAGTCGGAGGCGTGGCCAAAGACTATTTTGGCATCCGCTATGCGGGCGAAGATCGACTTTATGTTCCGCTGGATCAACTGCATCTTGTGCAAAAATATTTCGGAAGCGGCAGTGAAGCCCCGCCCAAACTATATAAACTGGGGGGAACCGAGTGGTATAAGGTTAAGAAAAAAACCCGCACCGCTGTTAAAGAAATGGCCGTTGATTTACTGCAGCTTTACGCTAAGCGGGAGGCAAGTCAGGGGTTTGCTTTTTCCCCAGATAATGTGTGGCAAACAGAATTTGAGGAGAAGTTTCCTTATGTAGAGACCCCGGATCAACTGCGGTGCATTAGGGATGTAAAACAGGACATGATGCATCCGCGTCCGATGGATCGTTTACTGTGCGGGGACGTGGGCTATGGCAAAACGGAAGTTGCTCTTCGTGCGGCCTTTAAAGCAGTGCTGGACAGTAAGCAGGTAGCTGTCCTTGTTCCGACGACCATTTTAGCGCAGCAACATTTTAATACTTTTCGGGAACGATTTATTGGCTATCCGGTTACCGTGGAAATGTTAAGCCGTTTTCGCTCTCAGAAGGAACAAAAAACCATCATTCAAGGGCTTAAGGAAGGGCGCATTGATGTTCTGGTAGGGACGCACCGCATTCTCTCCGATACGGTCAAATTTAAAGATTTAGGCTTATTGGTTATTGATGAGGAGCAGCGTTTTGGGGTTATCCACAAGGAGAAACTGAAAATTTTAAAGGGTACCATTGATGTGCTTACTTTATCGGCCACCCCCATTCCGCGAACCTTGCATATGTCGCTGGCGGGCGTTAGGGACATGAGTGTGATTGAGACCCCGCCTGAAGGCCGCTATCCGGTTCAAACTTATGTGATGGAATTTCGGGAGGATGTGGTACGTGAAGCCTTAAGGCGGGAAATTGCCCGCGGTGGGCAAGTGTTCTATGTCCACAACCGGGTCGAGGATATGGACAAGATCACGCCATTTTTGCAGCAATTGGTGCCTGAAGGACGGTTTGGCATTGCCCATGGTCAAATGCGCGAGAAAGAGTTGGAACAGGTGATGCTGGCCTTTCTGGAACAGGAAATCGATGTCTTGGTTTCCACGACGATTATCGAAAACGGTTTGGATATGCCCAATGTAAACACCCTGATTATTGATGACTCCGATCGTTATGGGTTATCGCAGCTTTATCAGCTGCGCGGACGTGTTGGGCGCTCTGATCGCAAGGCGTTTGCCTATTTATTGTATAAACCGCAAAAGGTGCTCACGGAAATTGCCGAAAAACGTCTGGCCGCTGTCCGTGAGTTTACGGAATTTGGAGCGGGATTTAAAATTGCCAAGCGGGATTTGGAACTGCGCGGTGCAGGCAATTTGATTGGTGCCCAACAGCATGGGCATTTGGCGGCCGTAGGGTTTGAAATGTATAGCCAGATGCTTAAAGAAGCGGTGCAGGAACTGCGTGGCGAAAAGGTCGAAGAAGTCATCGAGCCGAACATTGAACTCCAGGTGGATGCTTTTTTACCGGATCCTTATATTGTGGATGGCCAGGCCAAGGCCATATTGTATCAACGCTTGGCCAAGATTCGAGATGAGGCACAAATCAGCGAGATGATCGACGAGTTAGTGGATCGTTTTGGCACTCCGCCGCGTGAAGTGGAGCACCTGATTGAAATTATTCGGATTAAATTATTGGCCTATGCTTTGAAAGTCGTTCAGATTAAACAAGCCAAACAAAATGTCAGTATTCATTTTGCCGCCGATACGGGTATGACCGGTGAGGGGTTGATGGCTGTGGCGTCAAGTTCCCCTTATCCTTTGTCCTTCAAGACGCTTAGCGGTGGTAAACTGGAGTGTAAAATTCGTATCCGTACGCCTAACCAGGAAGCGGTGCTGAAGGCAGTAAGTCGAGTACTCCTGACATTTTGCAATATTGATTCAGATAAAAATCCCTGATATACTGTCTTTATGTCAAGTGGACGTGTCAACTTAATTTGAACAGCGAGACTTCGACGATATGAATCCTCAAGCACGATAGTATTTTTAAGGACATGCGCTTTCGGCCCGGGGTTCCATTCCACTTGCTTAGCAGTGGGAGTCTCACAATTGTGGAAAGGGTGTGTCTGAATGAGAAAGTCTTGGGGGATTCTGTTGGGTGTTCTTGCTTTGTTGCTTGTGACTACGGGGTGCGCTGCATTGGGCGGCAATAATTGGGCGGCAAAAGTTAATGGCGAATCGATTAAGGTTAAGGATTTTAATGCTCGAGTGGCTACTGCGCAAGAAAATTTTACAAAACAAGGTATGAATTTCGAGACGGAGGAAGGTAAACAGTCCTTACCGATGCTTAAAAGCCAAATGTTAGAGATAATGGTTCGGGATAAGATTTTTGACCAGGAAGTAAGAAATCTCAAGCTCAATACGGAGGATGAAAAAATAAAAGAGCAGCTGGACAGTATCAAACAGAATTATGAACTTAAGGACGATGCGGAATTACAAAATTTTCTGCAAGAACGATGGATGTATGGCATGGGTACAACTCTAACTGATTATAAGAATAATTTGGCGGTTTATGAGCATGTAACGTCCGACGTCCAAGTGCCAGATGAAACGGAATTAAAAGCCTTTTTTGATGAAAATGTAGATAATTACAATCAACTCGAGAGTGTAACAGCCCATCACATTCTGCTAGCCGCGGAAGATGAAGCGAAAGCGGTTATCACGCAGCTCCAATCAGCGGTCAACGACCAGGCTGCCATCCTGCCGCTGTTTGAACAAATTGCTAAAGAGAAATCTACAGATGACGGAACAAAAGAATCAGGCGGAAAGCTGGGCACCTTTGAGAAGGGACAAATGGTTCCTGAATTTGAACAAGCGGCATTTGCTCAAGAAGAAGGAACATTTTCGTCAACTCCTGTAAAAACTGAATTTGGTTATCATGTTATCTTTGTGGAAAAACACGAACCGGCAAAAAGTGCAGACTTTGCCGGCATGAAACCGCAAGTGGAAGAGGATGCTCTCAATGCGGCAAAGAACGAGAAGTTTCAGACATATTTTGAAGATTTGCATAAGAACGCAACAGTTGAATATGCAGAAGGTTATGAACCGGCCGGTTAAATCGGTCAAGAAAGGCAACATTCGTTGCCTTCTTTTTTTTGCCTTGGAAAAAAATGAATAATTGCCAATCCTTAGATATATAATAAACAATGAATTTAGCTTTTAAGCAGGCAAAATGATTTTCGAAAACGACAAGAAGGAAGGTGCGCGTTATGAGAGCAACAGGTATAGTAAGAAGAATTGATGACCTTGGTCGTGTTGTTATTCCAAAGGAAATACGTCGGACCCTTCGTATCCGGGAAGGGGATCCGTTAGAAATTTTTGTAGATCGGGAGGGAGAGGTGATTCTTAAGAAATATTCTCCTATCCGTGAATTAGGCGAATTTGCCAAAGAATATGTCGATTCCCTTTTCGAGGCAACGGGTCATATTGCTTGTATTGCGGATCGGGATGTGATCATCGCTGTAGCAGGAGCCTCCAAGAAGGAATATTTGAATAAAGATATTGGACCGGTTGCCGAACAAGCCATGGAGGGAAGGAAAACCATTCAGATTGAACTGGGAGGGGAACATGTCCTGTGTAAAGACTGCCCTGAAAATGGGGAAGAGGACAAATGCAAATATACAAATGAAGTTGTTGCCCCCGTTATTTCGCAAGGAGATCCGATCGGTGCGGTGATCATGATGTCCAAGGATCCGAATGTAAAAATGGGTGTGTTGGAGATTAAATTAGTCGAGACGGCTGCCGGTTTTTTAGGAAAGCAAATGGAACAATAATTAAGCAAAGAGTATTGAAATTATATGCAAAACACGGGGAGTAACTATTAATAGTTTTAGCTTTTTCCCAGGTTTATGGTAAAATACTCCTTGGAGGTGGAAAAATGTCCCCGTGTCTTCATATTGTTGGTCTAGGCCCTTCCGGACTGGAACAGTTAACTCTTGGAAACTACCGCCTGATCTGCGGCGCAGAGAAAGTTTTTGCCCGCACTGCAGAGCATCCCTGTGTCCAGGAATTAATTGCTGAGGGTATATGTGTAGAATCATTTGATGATCTCTACACCGCAAAACCTTCTTTTGAGGTGGTTTATGAAAGCATTGTCGAGCAGCTGCGGGAAGAGTTAAATAAGAGTTCTGAGGTTATTTACATGGTTCCGGGACACCCGATGGTGGCTGAGAAGACAGTACAGCTCATTTTTGATAAATTGGCGCTGCAAAACACCATAATCATCCATCCGGCACTGAGTTTTATTGATGAAATATTCAGAGCATTAAAGTTCGATCCGATTGACGGAGTAATTATCCGCAATTATGATGCGTTAACAGACGGCGGATTAACAGGAAATGAATGGCTGATCATTCCTCAGGTACATAATAAAATCCTGGCCTCCGAGGTCAAATTGGATCTCATGAGGATCTATCCGGATGATGCGTGGGTGTATATTATCAAAGCCCTTGGTACACCCGGCGAACAGGTGGACAAGCTTCCGCTCTTCGAACTGGATCATGGGACCTGCGATCATTTGACCACGATCGTATTACCGCCGAATTCGGATGTGATCTCCTTTTCGCGATTAACCAAGATAATGAGAACTCTGCGTTCAAAGGAGGGGTGTCCTTGGGACCTAAAACAAACACATGACACATTAAAGCCTTATCTGATTGAAGAAAGCTACGAAGTACTTAACGCCATCGAGAAAAACGATATGCATAATTTATGTGAAGAGTTGGGAGACTTATTGTTACAAGTAGTTTTTCATGCTCAAGTTGCCTCAGATGCAAAGGAATTTGCTATTGATGATGTACTTCAAGGAATTATTCAAAAAATGATTCGCCGGCATCCGCATGTTTTCGGAGCAGAGAAGGCGGAGACGGCAGATGATGTAAATATTACTTGGCAGAGAATCAAGCAAGAAGAAAAAAAGGATAAGAATCTTGAGTCGTCCTTTTTCAAAGATCCGATTGGGTTACCGGCACTGATGTGGGCTTCTTCAACACAGCGCAGGGCGGCCGAGGCAGGGTTTGACTGGTCGGATATGGATGGTCCTTGGGGGAAAGTTAAAGAGGAATTACAAGAGCTTAAAAGCGCGTTGGCGGAAGGCGTAGGGAAACGGGAAGAATTAGGGGATTTGTTGTTTTCTATAGTCAACTTATCACGATTTTTAAAGCTTGATGCAGAAGATGCGCTTAGGGATTCCATACATAAATTTCAACGTCGTTTTCAGAAAATGGTTGATTTAGCCCAAAAAGACAGTTTCAAATTAGAACAATTAGCTCTTAATGAAATGGATTTGTACTGGGAAAAAGCCAAATCAATAGAAAAAATATAAACTTAAGAATAAGTCGCTAGATTAAGTAATATTAGCTTAAAAAAAGCAGGAGATTGCACATTTATCGCGAAATATAATGACATGATAAACAGCTATTATTTAGGAGGGACTATTTTTGAACAAGGCTGAATTAGTTAGTGCTGTTGCGGAAAGAACCGACATGTCCAAGAAAGAAGCCGAAAAGGCAGTTAGTGCTGTATTTGCCACCATCGAGCAAACCTTGGCAAACAGTGAAAAGGTCCAACTAGTAGGTTTTGGAACGTTTGAAGTAAAAAATCGTGCCGAACGGACAGGAAGAAATCCACAGACGAAGGAAGCTATTGTGATTCCAGCGACTAGAGTACCTGGTTTCAAAGCTGGGAAGGCCCTAAAAGATGCGGTTCAAAAACAAAACTGAGAATTTTTCGCGAAATCAGGTTCCAAGTTTTTTCTGGAGCCTGATTTTGCATGCCCGGTTTATGGCCTTAGGAGACTGTTGCAAAAGTAGTTCTTCTGAAAGTTGATGTTCATATTTAATACAAATGGCATATTTATAAATTGTGGCTTTTAAGACATGTAAAATTGATAGTAGGTGTTTTGCATCAGTCTCCTAGAAAGTTCCCTTAATGGGAAACGGCAGTAAAAATAATACCGAGGATGGTTGCGTTTACAAAGGGAAGTGTGTACAATGCGTATCGATAAATATTTAAAGGTTTCACGTTTGATCAAGCGACGTACGGTTGCTAAGGATGTCTGCATTGGGGAAAAGATCGCCATTAATGGCCGGATAGCGAAGCCCTCGGCAGAAGTTAAAATCGGTGACCGGATCACCCTGGATATGAGAAATCATATTCTTGAAGTCCAGGTCCTGGCGACGCCCAACAGTATCAGGGCAAATGAAGCGCAAACCCTTTATCAAATAATACGTGATGAACGAAAGACCGAGTCTTAAGCTTTAAGACCAGGTCTTTTTTATATCCAAACAACGAAGCGGACCGGCAACGAACACTTATCGCTGCAGGCTGAGATAGTTTTCGAATAAGTTCCGCCACTTCCTTACGTCTAAAGGATGTGCCCGCTGAATAATGTTTAAGAAGAAAAGAAAATAGGGGGATAGGGCATGGCAGACAAAATAAGTAAGGGACATGGCCTTGTTATGGAAAATCGTAAACAAATTGCCTTAACAGGAGTACACAAGGTACATTCCTTTGATCCAAAGGAAATTGTCCTGGACACTGAACTTGGCATGTTAAGTATCAAAGGAGAACAATTAGGAATCAAGCTGCTTAATCTTGAAGATGGCAAAATTGATCTTGAGGGGCATGTCACAGCTTTAATCTATCAGCGCGCGAGCGGTGGTTCTCGTCAAGGATTGATGCAGCGAATTTTCCGTTAACTAAAGCCTCCGTCATCGGAAGAGGGGAGGAAGGGCAATCTCAGATTTTGTGACGTTTATTTGGATATTTTCAGCTGGAATGATGGTAGGATTGGTTTTTGACTTTTATCGTTCTTTGCGGCGTTTTCAAGGTTGGGGACAGGCTTTGACCTTACTGGGCGATATCCTTTTTTCCTTCGCGGCCTTAGTTATTCTTTTTTGCATGTTTGAAAAAGCAAATTCCCTGGCTTTTCGTTTTTATGTTATTTGGGTTAGCTTATTGGGTTTAATCCTTTATTTAAGACTATTAAGCCGTTTTTCCCTGCGCATTTATTTTCGATTCTATAAAATAATATCCTTCCTGGCAGGACTAATCTGCAGGGGTATTAAGATTCCCATCAAGGTACTGGCCTTGATCATGGGACCACCTTATGCAATATTGAGGTGGTTTAGCATGCTTCTCTATCGAATGAGCGAGTTTTTATGGCTGGAACTGAGCCGGAATTTCAAAAAGAAAGTGATCGGGTGGTGGAACAGTCTGATACCACCGAGAATTAAATGAATTTTCACTGAGGGATTGATTACCTGTAAACGAGTGGCTATAATGGAATTGTATTTGTCCTCGTTTTGTAGTTTTAACGTAATAAATTTGTCCACAATATTGTCCACAGATGTGCATAACTTTCGGTAAGGGTGTGCCACGTGCAAATAGAAATTCGGGGTTTGGAAAAACTAAGTTTTCGGGAACGCCAAGCAGTGATTCTCAAAGAAAGTGGCAAGTCTTTTGAAAACATCGCTAAACAACTTCATCTCAGCCAAAGTTCGGTGTCAACTTTATTAACCCGGGCACGGAGCAAAGGGTATGAAATTGTTTGCATAATTCCGGGCGCTGAGCTTGGTTTAGAGGGAGGGGAACTGGATGAGGAGGACTCACCGGAAGAATAAAACTAATTCAAGGGTTCGGCTTCGTCGCGGCATAGTAATTGTTCTATGCTGTATGGTTTGTGTAGTCGGAAGCTCAGTATGGCAAATATGGCGGCTTAATGCTCAAGTATCAGAACGCTTGGATTCTTTAAATCAAGAAAAAGCAAAATTGCTGCAAGAAGAAAAAATGCTGCAAGAAGAAATTGTGTTATTAAATACCCCAAACTATATTGAAAAATTGGCTCGTGAACAGTTAGGACTCGTAAAAAGAGGTGAAATTCTCATTTCCCCCAAGAATTAGGTACTAATAATTGGTTTCTTAACTTGACAGGTGTAAAACGTACTGCATATAATATATAAAAGTGTAGATAGAATATCACAAGGAGGAGTTTACTTCGTATGGCCATTGAAGTTGGCAGTATCGTTGAAGGAGTCGTTACGGGGATCACGGGCTTTGGGGCATTTATTGAGTTGCCGGGTAAAGCAACCGGTCTCGTACACATCTCGGAAGTGGCGGATACTTATGTAAAGGATGTCCGGGATTATTTAAAGGAACAGGATCATGTCAAAGTAAAGGTCATTCATGTTGATGAAAAAGGAAAAATTGGGCTCTCCATTAAACAGGCTAACCCCACTGTTCGTAATGCAGGTCGTGAACGTCGTCTCCCGCCAACTGTGTCTTTTGAGGATAAATTAGCTAAGTTTATCAAAGACAGTGATGAGCGTCAGATAGAATATCGTCGTGCAACCGAATCTAAACGCGGAGGCAGAGGCTCAAGCAGGTTTTAGATTAGAACCGCCGGAAGGCGGTTTTTTATTTATTTAACAGGGAAGCAAAAAGAACGTCCCCTCGTTTCCTCCAATAAAATTCTGCAAATGCGGGGACATTTAAGTGAACTATGAAGCAAAGGTTATGGTAGAGAGCAATAAATTGTGAACCTCGTCGAAAGTTGTTGCGCGTGGGTTACTTTACTAGACAAGCTTTGCCAACTATGTCGGCTATAATATTACCAAATGGGTAAGAGGTGATATTATGGCAACCTGGGCAACATTGAAAGTTAATCAAGGTCTGCGCAGCAGGATTTCCATCGAAAGCGCATTTTTTTATCTGTTATTAGGAGGGTTATTGGCACGGGGCAGCATTTTGGACATATATCCCTTTGGAGTGGCCTTTGGGGCAGCCTTGCTCTTGGGAGGAGAAATTGGGGCAGTATTTGGCATTATCGGTATTCTTATTGGTGTGATTTCGCTGGGTGATTTCTACTTTGCATTACAAGTGGCTGCTGCCTTAGCTGCTTTAGCGGTGATTATGCCCTTGTTGCGCAAAAAAAAGTATGAGGGGGTATATTTGGCTGCCGTAACCGGTTTACTGGTAGCCGTTGTTTCTGCTCCGGCGCTTATCCTGGAAAAGCCCGATCCATATGCTCTTTTCACTGTTGGTCTGCAATGTGTACTTGCTGGCGGGTTTGCGATTGTTTTTCGCTATGCCTTGTCTCATCAGGAAGCTATTTGGCGAGGCGAATTCCAGCGTGAACAAGGAATTGCCTGGCTTTTGGTTCTTATCGGCTTGATCAGCGGTCTTCAAGGGGTAACGGTTATGGGGGTAAATCTATCCGTAGTCTTGTCGATTTTTATTATTTTATTTGTTGCGGAGCGGTACGGCTCAGGAACTTCAGCGGGAGTAGGAGCAATTCTTGGCTTCATGCCTCAAATAACCACTATCTATGATCAAAATTTGATGACTGCCGGGATTTACGGTTTATCCGGTTTTTGTACCGGTGTATTTCGGCGGTTTGGCAAGTTAGGAATCGGAACGGCATTCATTGCTGTAATGCTGATGTTAACGGTCTTTTTGCGGCAAGAGGCCATCTATACTCAACTTATTTCCTCTGCCATCGGTCTGTTTTTCTTTCTCTTATGGCCGGGACCGACTCCCGAGAATAATTTCTTAAAACCGAAGGTGATTCCGGAAGTAGAAACTACTGTTTCCAAAGTAAAAGCCTTGGCAGAGATCTTTGACCAGATTGCCCTGAGCTGTCAAGCCACTGAGGCCGAATCGATTAAGAAACGTGCGGAAATACCAGAGTTGATGAATGTCTTGGTGGAACGTGTTTGCCACTCCTGTCCCACCATGAATGTTTGCTGGG
>CAYWSF010000003.1:4227-6313 GCA_964460725.1 uncultured Desulfosporosinus sp. | reverse complement strand
TATCATATTGCCTACCTAAATTTTGTAAGATTAATCTTTGAACTTTTTGATTTTGTAGAAGGTAAAGATCAAGCAGAAGTAGCCTTACAGGATCTGCCGATTGAATGGAAACGTCATTGCGGGCGATTAAAAGAAATGTTGTTGGGTGTGCAGTTTATCATTGAACAAGAGAAGAGCCGGGAGGTCTGGAGCCGTAGTCTGGTCCACAATCAGGAGGCCTTGTCCCGTCAGTTTCTCAACGTTTCCCAGGTCATTGGTAATCTTGCTAAAGAGCTTCATAAACAGCATAATTGGGAAGTAGTCAAACCCCTGAATTTGGCTCGCCGCCGCCGGCATTTTCTGGATGTGGGGGTAACTGCCTTTACGAAAACCGACAGCGGAATGAGTGGGGATAATTATGCTTCGATCGCCTTCTCATCCACCCAGCATGCCTTTGTTTTAAGTGATGGCATGGGTGTGGGAGAAAAGGCCTCTAAGATGAGTGCCACTGCCTTGGGTCTTCTTGAGCAGCTTCTCACCACCGGATTTGAACCGGAAGGTGCGCTTCAAGCCCTGAACTCCATTTTGGTTTTGCGTTCTCCGGAAGAAAGTTTTGTCACCATTGATATGGCTATTTTAGATTTAGAATCTACTAATGTAAAGTTAGTTAAAGCAGGAGCGTCTGCTTCCTACCTGATAGGCGAAGATGGCGTGAAATCCTACGCCTCGTCCAGTCTGCCGGCCGGCATTTTAAACCAGATAGATATCCCGGTGATTGATATAGAGATGCAAGCGGGGGAAACGCTGGTTTTATTAACCGATGGTTTACAAGACGTTTTAAAAGACGGTCAGGATTGGATTCAGGATTTCCTGGAAAAGATCACCGCCAATAAATCCCAGGACATTGCTGACCTGATTGGCCAGGAAGCGCGCCGTTTAAGCGGGGGCGTTTTAGGTGATGATTGTATAATCATGGTTATCCGCAAGAACTATGGCAACGAGTAAGCATCTCAGGTTTCATTAGTAGGAAAATATTGCATTAGTTTGACCGCAAGAACTATGGCAACAGCAGGCATCCCAGGCACCTAGATTAAAGCTGCAAGATTAATGCTGCAAGCAGGAAAACAGAAATATTTGTCGAATTGAACTATCGTATCGTATTATTAATTGCAGCCCTGCCCTTATTAAGTTTTGAAAAATTTATTATGGGGAAGGTGAATATGTTTAATAAGGGAGGGGAGTTAATGGCTTGGGATGCAAATATTCTAAATGATTGACTGATTGCCGAAGAGGCCGAAAAAACTATACCCACGGTTGATGAATTGACCGAGAGACTGTCTCTGGAAAAGGATGAATTGATTCCTTACAGAAGAACCCCAAAAGTGAACTTTTTGAAACTGATCAGCCGTCTCAAAGATAAACCTGATGGCAAATATATTGAGGTTACCGCAATTACACCGACACCCTTAGGTGAAGGCAAAACAACGACTACCATCGGTTTGGTTGAAGGACTTGCCAAAAGAGGACTGAATTCGGGCGGGGCAATACGCCAACCGTCGGGTGGCCCGACGATGAATATCAAAGGGACCGCTGCCGGCGGCGGTAATGCTTTGTTAATACCAATGGCCGATTTTTCCTTAGGATTAACCGGGGATATTAATGATATTATGAATGCGCACAACCTTTGTATGGTGGCACTTAATGCCAGGATGCAGCATGAAGCAAACTATACGGATGAAGAATTAGCCAAACGGGGCTTGATGCGTTTGGACATAGACCCCAAAAACGTAGAAATGGGCTGGGTTATCGATTTCGCAGCTCAAGGCTTGAGGAATATTACTATTGGTATTGGCGGTAAAAAAGACGGTTTTCAAATGCAATCAAAATTTGGCATTGCTCCTAGTTCGGAGTTAATGGCGATTTTGGCTATTGCCAAAGATCTTACCGACATAAGAGAGCGCATGGGTAATATTACTGTTGCCTATACTAAAACCGGTAAGCCGATTACGGCCAGGGACTTAGAAGTTGACGGAGCGATGACCGCCTGGATGCGTAACACGATTGATCCGACGATTTGTTTTACAGCCGAAGGACAGCCGATTATGGT
>CAYWSF010000003.1:0-4127 GCA_964460725.1 uncultured Desulfosporosinus sp. | reverse complement strand
GTTGTTTGTATTAATGGCTTCTCCACTGATACCGAAGCAGAAATTAACTTGGTTAAAAAAATAGTTAATGCAGCAGGTGCCCGTTGTGCCCATTCCATGCACTGGCTCAAAGGCGGGGACGGTGCTTTGGAATTAGCGGATGCGGTTATTGATGCTTGTAAAGAACCGGTGGATTTCAAATTCCTTTACCCTTTGGAGATGCCTCTCCGACAACGTGTGGAGATCATCGCTAAAGAGGTTTACGGTGCCGACGGTGTAGATTGGACTCCGGAAGCGGAAGCTAAAGCTAAGCGATTTGAAGGGGATGCGAGCTATGCCGACTTCTCCACCATGATGGTCAAAACGCATTTGAGTTTATCACACGATCCTGATTTAAAAGGAGTGCCAAAGGGCTGGCGCTTACCGATTCGTGATATCTTAGTTTATAGCGGCGCCAAATTTCTTTGCCCCATGGTTGGTTCCATCAATTTGATGCCCGGTACATGTTCCGACCCGGCCTACAGAAGAATTGACATTGATACCAAAACCGGTAGAGTTTTTGGTTTGTTCTAGGATGAGATTTTTGGTGGGGAAAATCCATGGGGGACAATCTATGGATTTGTCTTATGCTAGGTTTTCAGACGAGATGTTTAAGGTCCTGAGTTAATCAGGGCCTTTTCTTTGGCGATTATTTTATTATGTAAGTATGCTGTCGCATATAAGTGGAGAGAATGAAAAAGGTGGTATAATATTATAAACTTTAAGTGTTGATATGGTAAAATGCAATTGGGATAAAATGCATGTTGTTTTATGTTAATTTATGTTTATTGAATATAGGCTGCGGCCGCAATCGTGGTGGGGGATTGCTTTTTAACGAAAGTTCTTTGAGTGTGGTTAAGAAAGGGGGTTTAAGAGCATGTATGAAAAACTGCGCACACAGGTATTACCAAAATTAATTCCCCCAAATGCGAAAGTGATGATCGCTGTTTCAGGCGGTCCGGATTCCATGGCCTTAAGTCATATCCTTTGGCGCTATGCTCACGCGGAACCGTCCAAAGGACTTTCCTTAGTATTAACCCATATCCATCACGGGGTTCGAAAAGAGTCGGATGATGAAGCAGACTTGGTGAAAAATATGGCAGCGAAGTGGGAAATCCCCTGCCTTGTTCATCGCTTCGATGCTAAGGAACATGCCAAAACCATTGGAAAATCGTTTCAGGAGGCCGCCCGGGAATGGCGTTACGCGCGTTGGCAAGAGGATATGCGCCAAGCGGGATGTAATCTGCTGGCAACAGCGCATCATCTTGATGATCAAGCGGAGACCATCCTTTATCGCTTGTTTAGGGGAAGTGGTACAGCAGGATTAGCCGGTATATATCCGAGCAAGGACCATATCATTCGTCCTCTGCTAACGTTTCGGAAAGAGGAGATCCTTAATTACTGTGCCCGGGAAGCCCTGCCGTATGCACTGGATCGTTCCAATGAAGACTCTGTTTATGACCGTAACCGGATCCGTTTGCAGTTATTGCCTGAATTAGAGAAATTTTATAATCCGCGTATTCAGGAGATACTGGGGCGTACGGCCGAAATTCTGCGCTGGGATGAAGAATATTTAACCCGGCAGGTAGAGGCAGCCTGGCAGCATTACCATATTAAGCAGCGAAATGAACCAAATGAACCATATGAACCGGCTGCCGCCGTTGGTTTAAGCCACGCTGTTTTTCATGAACCGGCTGCGATTCTTTCCCGTTTGCTGCGCAAAGCGGCCATGCTGGTTACTCATGAACCGAGGGGTTTGGGATTTAATTATATAACAAAAATAATGAATTCTCAGGGGAAGGTTGGCTGGAAGCAGGATTTGCCCGGTCTGACGGTTAAAATAACAGATGAAGGAATCTGGTTTACTTCTGATGCCGCTCATTTCGGAGAGGGCAGCGACGAGGGAGATCGACCTGGCCAACAGAGCTTGAACCCTGCCTTTCCGGAAATTGCATTGGTCATGGGGCGTTGGTCTGATATTCCGGGCTTCCCGTTAAAAATTGGTTTGTTTGAGGAATGGCATAATGGCGTAGAAAACGGTCCTTCCGATCAAGAACAGGCCAAGGCAGCAGTTTTTAGCTGCGATCTCTTAAGCCGCTTTGCGGACCGCTTGGTGTGTCGTAATCGTCGGCAAGGAGACAGAATGTGGTTTAAGGGTGTTGGACATAAATCTCTAAAAAAGGTTTTTCAAGAAGCAAAGGTATCCGTGAAGCAAAGATGCGGACTACCCCTGATTGCCTCCGGAACAGAGGTACTCTGGATCCCCGGCGTCCGCCAAAGTGGCTTATGCCGGCCAAAACAAAGTGCCGGGAAGGTCTATTGTGTTCTTAAACGACAGGCTCCCGATTCGAATTCGAATTCATTGTAAAAAGCGATGTTGCATGATATAATATGTGGAATTGCTTATAATAAGGTGCTTTAGGCACTTGCTTTAGCCACTAGAAAGGAGGACCATATTGAAGTTTTTTAAAAATGCTTCAGTCTACATATTGATATTTTTAATAGCAATTTTATTTATAAGATGGTCAACCCCTCCTGTTACTGAAGAAGTAGGAATGGATTATAATTCATTTAAAAAGGCCATTGCCGAAGACCGGGTGAAAGAGGTTTCCGCTATGGTCGATGACAATACCATTACTTATACGGTCACGATGAAAGACGATACAAAGCACGAAGTGATTGGGTTGGGTGAGGATCCACAACTGACGGCTGATTTGTATGCCCGCGGACTTCCTTTACACTTAACAGAACCGCCGGCGACACCATGGTGGATGGCGTTGCTGCCGACAATGCTTACCATTATGATCATAGGCCTATTGTTCTTCTTTATGATGCAACAAACCCAGGGTGGCGGCAATCGCGTGATGCAGTTTGGGAAAAGCAAAGCACGCCTTGTCGGCGAAGAGAAAAAAAAGGTCACTTTTGCGGATGTTGCCGGTGCTGATGAGGTCAAAGAAGAGCTGCAGGAAGTGGTTGAATTTTTAAAACAGCCCAAGAAATTTCATGAATTAGGGGCCAAGATTCCCACGGGCGTTCTGCTTTTTGGACCGCCGGGAACAGGTAAGACTTTACTTGCCCGTGCAGTTGCCGGGGAGTCCGGCGTGCCGTTTTTTAGTATCAGCGGTTCGGATTTTGTGGAAATGTTTGTTGGTGTTGGAGCATCCCGGGTGCGGGATTTATTTGAACAGGCTAAGAAAAATGCGCCTTGCATCGTATTTATTGATGAAATTGATGCGGTTGGACGACAACGGGGAGCAGGTTTAGGCGGTGGACATGATGAGCGTGAACAAACGCTTAACCAACTGCTTGTGGAAATGGATGGCTTCAGCGGTAATGAAGGAGTTATAATTATTGCGGCGACTAACAGAGCAGATGTTCTTGATCCGGCTCTCTTACGCCCGGGCCGTTTTGACAGGCAAATAATTGTGGATGTTCCGGATGTTAAGGGGCGCGAGGAAATCCTGAAGGTCCATGTAAAAGGGAAGCCGTTAGCCGAGGATGTTAATCTGGAGTTGCTGGCGCGGCGAACCCCCGGTTTTACCGGTGCGGACTTAGCCAATCTGGTTAACGAAGCAGCTCTGCTTGCTGCGCGCCACAACGAAACTAAAATCAGACAGCGGGAGCTGGAAGATTCCATCGAACGGGTGATAGCCGGTCCGGAGAAGAAGAGCCGGGTGATCAGTGATTTCGAAAGAAAGCTCGTCTCTTATCACGAAGCCGGGCATGCCTTGCTTGGTGAGATGCTCCCCCATACGGATCCCTTACATAAGGTTTCGATTATTCCGCGTGGCAGGGCCGGCGGATACACCCTTCTGCTGCCGAAAGAAGATCGTAATTATATGACCAAGTCCCAACTGTTGGATCAAGTTATCATGCTGCTTGGCGGTCGGGTGTCGGAGGCGGTGGTGCTTAAAGAGGTCAGTACCGGTGCCTCAAATGACCTTGAACGAGCGACGGGCATAGTTCGTAAAATGATTACTGAGTTAGGCATGTCTGAGCTGGGTCCGCTTACTTTTGGTCATAAGGAAGAGCAAGTCTTTCTCGGCCGGGATATTTCCCGTGACCGTAGTTATAGTGATACTGTTGCTTATGAAATTGACAAAGAAGCA
>CAYWSF010000002.1:13803-33760 GCA_964460725.1 uncultured Desulfosporosinus sp. | reverse complement strand
CTTTTGACAGCCATCATTATCACAGGCGCAATTGCAGCCGCACTTTTTCCGCCGCTGGTTTTGGAACGCATCGTCAACCGCCTTACTGCCCAGCAGCAAATTTCGCTCAATCTTGCCCTGACTTACTTTGGACTGCTGGTTGTTTCCGGATTGCTTGAGTCGGGGCAGAATGTCATGATCACTAAGTTTGGACAAAAGATCACTCACGGTCTGCGCAGCGCAATGTGTGCTAAGATTCATCATCTGCCGACCGCTTATTTCACACGCCATGAACCCGGCAAAATAACATCGTGCTTTGTGAATGACGTGGATGCGGTGGATTCTCTGTTCACCAACGGTATTATCAGTATGTTTGCCGACACTTTCAAGGTACTCAGTATTCTGGCGGTCATCTTTTACAAAAGCAAGGGTCCTGGTTTGATCATGATCTTGATTACACCCCTCTTGTTCGCCATGACCCGTCTGTTCCAAAAGCGGATGCTCGCGGCACAGCTTGCCAACCGTGTGGCCATTAGCAAGGTCAACAACCATGTGCCGGAAACCATTAGGAACATCCGCATGATTCGCACCTTGTTTCGCCAAAAATACATGGAGCAGAAATACGACGCTTATATTGAGGAAAGCTATCGTGCCACGGATCAAGCCAATCTGTACGCTTCCATTTATTCTCCTATCATCATCTTCATCAGCTCCTGCATCATTGCGGTCATGATGATCTTCGCTGCCATGGGCGGACAGGCACAGCAGTTCTTTGGTATCACCGTGGGGACTGCGGTAGCGATCATGGCTTATGTGAACAGGGTATTTGAACCGCTGGAGAGTATCGGTATGGAAATTCAAAACATCCAATCTGCTGTTGCCGGTGTAAAAAGAATCAATGAATTCTTGCAGGAACCGGAACGGGCAGAAACTGATGCGTCTATCACCCTTACAGAGCTTTCTGCCAATCCAAAGCCCGGTATCCGCTTTGACCAGGTGGACTTTAGCTATGATAGCGAAAATACCGTATTCAGCGACCTGTCCTTTGCGGTGGAAAACGGCGAAACGGTTACCTTCGCAGGTAGAACCGGTGCAGGCAAAAGCACCATCTTTCGTTTGCTTCTGGGGCTATATAGCCCCGAGAAAGGAAGAGTGCTTGTGCATGGGGTGGATGCCGACAAAATACCTGATACCCACAAAAGGGAGCTGTTCGGCTATGTGGAGCAGTCCTTTCATTTGGTAGACGGCACAGTGGCAGAGCAGATTTCCTTGTTTGACCCTGAAATCAGCCGCCAAAAAGTGGAGAATGCTGCTAAGCTGGTTGGATTGCACGAGAGTATTCTGGCTCTTTCCAACGGATATGATACGCCTTGTGAAAATGCTGCCTTTTCACAAGGGCAACTTCAGCTGCTCTCCATTGCCCGGGCGATAGCCGCTTCTCCTCAAATCCTGCTGTTGGATGAAATCACTGCCAATCTGGACAGCGATACGGAGCGGCGGATTCTGGATGCGCTGAACCGGGCCTCCCAATACCGTACCGTGCTTTCTATTTCGCACCGCTTACAGGAGCATACCCATAACCATCGCATTATCCAAATCGGAAACCAAAGCGGAAACTAAATCGAATACCAAAGCGAAACCAAAGCGGCAGCTTATGTGCCTGGCACAAAAACAATTGAATTTAGCCTCGTGCCGTGGCTTGCGGTCTAGCCCAAAACAAAGCACACTCTTCACTGAGAATGCAATGATTTTGAAACGTTTGGGCCCAAAAGATGCCTGCTGTTGAATGCGGTTACAATCGATACAACGGCAGCCTGAGATGTGAAATATTAAAAGGGGCGATATCATGTTTTACGGTTGGATTAAAAAAGCAATTGCGTGTATACAAGAACCCAGATTCTTGGGAAGCCAGCAGTGCATATAGAACACCCACTTTTTGGTTGGTATTATTCTGTAAGGCCATGATGACTTATGGGATTGGTTCTTGCATAGCATTGTCAATTCCGCATTTTGTAAATGTCGGTATTGCAAAAGTAGTTGCGGCAGCCGCCATTGGTGCTTATGGGTTTGTAAATATTGGCGCTCGCGTCCTTGCGGGCTTGATTAGCGATGTTATTGAACCGAGATTTGTTATGGCCGCAGGTTTTTTATTATATTGCTTATCGGCAGTCTTTTTATAAACCGCTTCTTCAGGAGTCGGGGCATACGCCTTTGCAATTTGTTTTGCGACGGGATTTGGATTTATTTATATAAGCTTCCCAAATATTATTGTAAACTCTTTTGGAGTTAAAAACTTTGCTCAAATTAATGGCATACTTATGCTCTTCGGTAACCTGATTGGAGCTTCATCACCCTTTATTACCGGGTCAATTTTTGATGCCACCGGCAGTTATAATATTGCTTGGTACATAGTATTGGTACTTTCGGCAATAAGTTTTGTTTGTGCCATTCTCGCCAAACCACCTAAAAACCCGGATCCTACTGTACAAATTACACAATAACAAACTTACTACCGCACTTTAAAAAACAGATTAGTCAATAACTAATTACCCTTAAAGATCAACCGACGCAATTGATTTATCAGGGGGCCTGCTCAATTTTGAGCAGGCCCCCTCTCTCGCAATAATAGCATTGCATAGCTATCATGTGCCGTTTTATTTATAATAGCGACGTTTTATCTATAATAGTGAGGTTTAAAGGTAGTCAGAACTTTGTATCACCTGGTTCGAAAAACAGTCCGTGGGCAGTTACCGGCAAGGACATCTGAAATCCGGTAGCGTGAATTTGCAATCATAACTGTTGTTCCTTGCCGAATTGGTTCTTTGATAAATTCCAATTTTGCTTTAGCCCCTCCGGCACCGGAACGGCTTGCGCCAAAACAATGGTTTTGCAACTCATTGATGTGTGTAAAAACTTCGTCTGCATCCTTGCCTTCTACCAGGTCAACTAATGTGGATGAATCTTTCGGGTCCATGTATATTCCATCAACAGAAGTATAAATAAGCAAGTATCTTGGATGGACTAACGCAGCAATTACTGAAGCTGTCTCATCGTTGTCAATACATTCCACAATTCCTTTATGACCATTGCTGCGAAGCTGTTCTAATTCCCAGCGCCGGTTTTCTTCGAAACTAACGGTATCATTGTAATTTACAATCGGCACAGCATTCTGCTTTACGCAACGCAGCAAGAATTGATAAATATGCTCTCTTTTTTCGGGATCATTAAAATGCATATGTTCCACTAATAGTTGTCGGACAGAGTATTTAGATGGAATATAGCGCCGATACTCCTCCATCAGTATTGCTTGTCCCTGGGCTGAATAGTCAGTCATGATGTCACTTTTAGGGCCGGTTAACTCGCGGCCTGTTCGTTTAATATAATCTAAGCGTCCTATTTCCACCGCCCCAGAACTAACCCAGATTATTCCGGGATGCAGTTCGCTGCCAATACGACTGAAAACATTATAATCAATATCATGTTCAGCCTCACGGATCAAAGCCATTGATCCTATCTTTCCTACTAATTCAACATCAAAGTTCATGGGCACATTATCCCCCTAGTAAAAAATAGTTTCCTAATTAGGGGCCTGCTCAATTTTGAGCAGACCCCCTTTATCGCAATAATAGCATTGCATAACTATCATGTGATGTTTTATCGTTAATAGTGAGGTTTAAAGGTAACCGGCAGTTGGCTCTCTGAATTTGTGTTCCGGGATCGCCAGGAGCTGATCGATAATTTCCAGCATTGCCGGCTTGTCTTCAGGTAAGTTACCATTAACCCAAGCATAATTGGAGAAATGGTCACTAACTATTTTTCCGGGACCCTTTAAATCAGTGATCAATAATTTGGTTTCATTCAATGCTTCATGGGGACTGAGCAATTGAAAACGTCCTTGTTGGATATCATCATAAAGAGGAGTTCCTTTGTACGGAATATAGGTACGCAGTCTAGTAAAGTCCGGCGTAAAAGCATTGAGCACACGGGCACTTTCCAGGGCATGCTCGCGGGTTCGTTCACGTCCGCCTATTCCGATCAAAATGTATTCGCTCAGTTCAATTCCCGCTTCCCGCACCTTGAGCCCCTGTTCAATCATTTCTGAGGCGGTGAAGCCTTTGACTATTCTGCGCAGAACTTCGTCATCTCCGCTCTCCAGGCCGGAGTGAATGCGGGATAAGCCTGCTTCCTTCAGACGGCGCAAGTCTGCCAAACTTTTCAATTTTAGAATTCTAGCTGACCCATAGACCGTTATCCGTTTCAGATAAGGAAACAATTCACGGGCATAGTTCAGAATTTCCACCAACTGGTCCGTTTTCATGACAATCGTGTTTCCATCCGGGAAGAAAAGTGTCTGCACTCGGTTGCCGTAATAATTTTGGGCCATTAGCAGGTCCTCTTTAATGTCCGCAACCGGCCGGATGCGAAATTTCGTTTTTTTATACATTCTGCAGAAAGTACATTTATTATGAGGACAACCGATGGTTGCTTGGATCAGCAAGCTATTAGCTTCACTGGGCGGGCGATAAATCGTTCCTTCGTACCGCATATGCGAATCCCCCTTTCATTTTAAGAACACAAAAAGTCTAACCAACGCCTAAGCAACGTCTAACTAACGTCTAAAGAAAATAATTTATAATCTACTTTTTCCAATCTTCACTGGTTAAAGTATATAATACCACAAGAAAATTGCCAACCTAAAGTGAACATTGATAAAACTGACTATATTCTATTCACAAAATCTTGATATAATCTTATAATTCGCTCCTTTAAATTGGGCATGCTATAAATGTTCCAGTTATATTAAATTCAAATTAATAGGAGGAGTGCAGGTGTTAAAAAAGTTTACCGTCAGTTTGCTAACCTTAGTTTTCTTGGCTTTAAGCGCTGGAACTTGCTTAGCAGCGCCGGATCCGGCCAAACTCGATGAGCTCAAAGCGTTACACCAACAAATGTATACGCTGAAAAAGCAGATAGTGGACAAACAGTTGGAAGCAGGACTAATCAATCAAGAGAAGTCCGACAAAATTAAGTCTTTCATCGATAAGCGCCAACAGCAAATCGAAGAAGACTTTGCTCAGGGGCAATACACGGGCTTTGGCAAGAAATCAGGTCGGGATCATGACGGAGGCAAACACAAGGCTCCAGACTCCCCCAAAACGAGCCCTTCTCCGAATGACACTTAATCTTTAAGCAGCCTTAAAGATTATTAACTGGAACTGTATCGAGCTCTCGGCTCACTGAGCCGGGAGCTATACCAAAAATTTGGATTTTTGCAGCAAGCTTGTGATCTATAATGACTTTTTTTATACTTGGAGCATTTAGGATACGAAAAAAACAGCATCCAAGGAAACAACGAGTAACTGCCAAGGCAAGTGCAAAATATCAAATTAATCTATGCCCAGCTTATGTCGTAAAAACATTATACTTTGGTTGTACCCTTGAAAAGGCATTGACAATAATAAAAAAGAATGTTCTTATTATTAATGAAATAAATAACTATCTTATGTGTTTGAGCAAATAATTAAAATGCACGCAGATTACAAGGAGGAATTATTTATGGCTGTTATAAAACCTTTTAAATCAGTGAGACCCAGGGAAGATATTGCACATAGCGTAGCCGCCCTCCCCTATGATGTATATAATAGTGAAGAAGCTTTAGAAGAAGTATCAAAGACACCTCTGTCCTTTTTAAACATTGATCGGGCTGAGACCCACTTTGCTAAGGACTTCAACCTTTATGATCCTAAGGTTTATGAGAAGGCAAAAGAGATCCTCCATAATATGATGAACGATGGTCTTTTCATTAAGGAGGATAAGCCCTGTTATTATGTCTATGAACTTACTATGGATGGGCGAGCCCAGACGGGTTTAGTTGGCTGTGCAGCGATAGACGATTACCTGAATAATGTCATTAAAAAGCATGAAAATACGCGAGAGGACAAAGAAATTGATAGAACAACGCATGTCGATGTGTGTAATGCCCAAACCGGACCGATTTTTCTCGCCTATCGTTCTCAAAAAACCATCAATGAAGTGGTAGAGGCAATCAAGCAGACCACTCCCTTATACGATTTTACATCTCCTGACAGAGTAAGCCATACCGTGTGGAAAATAGATCAAGAAAGTGACATCGCAACAATAGCTGCGGGCTTTAATAATGTCGAAAGTATCTATATTGCCGATGGCCATCATCGCGCTGCTTCTGCGGTAAAGGTGGGCTTAAAAAGAAGAACTG
This sequence comes from uncultured Desulfosporosinus sp., assembly GCA_964460725.1. Classification (GTDB taxonomy): domain Bacteria; phylum Bacillota; class Desulfitobacteriia; order Desulfitobacteriales; family Desulfitobacteriaceae; genus Desulfosporosinus. Next base: position 27,546 of record CAYWSF010000002.1, on the reverse strand, counting down.
AAAATCCCGGGTACAACGGAGAAGAGGAATTCAACTTCTTCCTTTCGGTACTTTTTCCACATGACCAATTAATGATTTTAGACTATAACCGTGTCGTTAAGGATTTAAACGGATTGACCAAAGAAGAATTTTTCAGTGCCATAGCAAAGGCATTTACAGTAGAAGAAATGGGAACAGAACCTTACAAACCCACAGAAAAGGCAACTTTTGGCTTGTATCTGGAAGGAGTTTGGTACAAGTTAACCATAAAAGATCAGTTCCGTTCCCCGGATCCGGTTGAGGGACTCGATGTTTCATTGCTGCAAAATCATCTGCTTACTCCGGTTCTAAATATCCAGGACCCCAGAACGGATAAAAGAATTGACTTTGTCGGCGGTATCAGAGGGCTTAAAGAACTTGAAAGAAGAGCCAATCATGATATGAAGCTTGCTTTTTCTATGTATCCAACTTCTATAAACGAATTGTTTGCCGTATCCGATGCAATCAAATTAATGCCGCCAAAGTCAACTTGGTTTGAACCCAAGCTTAGAAGCGGCTTGTTTATCCATGAGTTAGAATAATATTAATTCGAAGAAAAATCCAAAATAAAATCCAAGATTAATCTAAGATTTAAAAACCATGATCTTTTACGGTCATGGTTTAATTCTCGGCGATTTAAAAACATAATTACCGAGCAAGCTTGCATTATTAGTGCCCGGCCTCTAATAGTGGGCTCTTATTCAAATACTAGTTTTTACCCATGCGTTAAATATAGTATCCAATCAAACAACGCTTTTGAGTTGCGGAATTTCCACAATTAGACACTTGTCTTCATGTTTAAGTGATAACCTAATAACGAATAACGAAAACGAGAGCCTCTCGCTAAAATTCAACGAAAGGCTCTCCAAAAAATATCCTTTAAATATTGTCACGTAATATTCTCCCGTAACATCATCCGGTAATATTATCTGGAAATTATACGGTATTTTTGTCCGGTCAATCCAAAAGAAACCCACAAGAATTACTTAAAACCGTAAGCTATTTAAGCTTACTTAATAACTCTAACCTTCACTACACCATCAATTGCCTTAAGATTCTGCACAATTTCCGGGGTTGCAGCGGATTCAATATCGAGCATGGTATAGGCCCACTGCTCCTTACTATTATTAACCAAGTTTGCAATATTGATATTTTCTTTGGCAAAAGTAGATGTCAGTTGGCCCAGCATGTTAGGAACATTCTTATGATTTATGGCAACACGTCCGGCTTGGTTACATACTCCCATGTCACAATCCGGATAGTTTACTGAATTTCTGATGTTTCCATTTTCCAGATAATCTATTAATTCCATAACTGCCATAATCGCACAATTATCTTCCGATTCTTCTGTGGAAGCTCCTAAATGCGGAATGGCAATAACACCTTCCACACCTGCTACCTTAGCATTCGGGAAGTCTGTAACATATTTGGCTACTTTACCAGACTTTAATGCTTCGATTATGTCCTCATCTTTGACCAGTGAATCCCTGGAAAAGTTCAGTACTTTGACTCCATCCTTCATCATTGCAAAAGCTTCTTTATTGAGCATTCCCTTAGTTGAATCTGTGGCAGGTACATGGATAGAAATAAAATCACATTCTTGATAAACTTCGTCTGCGGAATTACATGGTTTAATATTCCTTTTAAGATTCCATGCTGACTTAACAGAAATAAATGGGTCATACCCATAAACTTCCATGTCCAGCTCATAGGCCGCATTAGCGACTAAGACGCCGATCGCCCCAAGGCCGATAACGCCAAGTTTTTTCCCTTTTATTTCTGTGCCTGCAAACGCTTTTTTCTTCTTTTCAACAACCTTTGCAATATCCGGATCCTCTTTAGCTGAAACTACCCAATTAACTCCTCCGACAATGTCGCGCGAGGCAAGCAATAAACCGGCGATCACCAGCTCTTTTACCCCATTTGCGTTAGCACCGGGCGTATTGAAAACTACAATCCCTTTTTCAGCACATTTTTCAAGAGGGATATTGTTAACTCCGGCTCCAGCTCTTCCAATCGCTTCTAAGGATTCTGGCAACTCCAAATCATGCATAACTGCACTTCTTACTAAGACCGCATTAGCTTGACTGAAGTCTTCCACCTTTTCGTAATTTTTAGTAAATAAGTCTAAACCAACACTTGCAATAGGATTTAAATTGTTAATCTTAAACAATTAACTTACCCCCCTTTTCTTATTTTTGAGCTTGTCCAAAAGAATTGAACGACACTCAAATGCCGTTTTCACTTATAAGGTTGTGAAAATTTTTTCAATACCTTATTTTACTCCATAAATAATGAAAATGCAACATTTTAACACTATTGTTCCAAACAAAAACTGCATCATTTCGTCTGAATCTTATACTATAAATTATTATTCGGCTGATTCGATTGGCATTTTTTATCTTATTTTTCGCGTGCCTAAATTATTAACTCTATTTAAGATTTCTGGTGCGAAATCCAGTCCTCTGGAAACCAAGCCATCCCTGCGCTCTCTTTTTGGAAAAATTAAAAAATCACGATCAAAATAGAGGATTTCCGTTTCTTGAACATGATATTTAATAATCATCAGAATATACAACCCATAGCCCATTTGAGCCCCATAAGAAAGTATTTCTCCCATTCGCTCTTGATAACTATTATCGGCAACCTCGATGGCTGCTATTCCGATAGAGCCATTTTGATATTCCTTCAACGAGTTTCTCAAAATATCCTTAACAGACATAATCTGAATATTTGTTGTTTGTAAAACCATTTCTGAAATAGTTTCCACCGACTCGGGTATTTTATACTCATTGTATAAAAATTGAGTGGCTTTTATATCGCGATCGCTTGTTTTTCGTCCCTTAAGGCCTCTGGTATCACTTAATATTCCAAAGGCTAAAGCCCGTGCTTGACGTTCTGTAAGGCACATCCTTTCCGCCTTCCCGAATTCAGTGATCAATGTGCAAGTAGACCCTACCCGCTCAATTATTTTATGTACAGCGCTAAGTCCGATATCTTGATGATGATCAATAATCATATAAGGCGTTTTATTTATTCCAAGTTTTCCATAAGACTCCTCCGGGTTATTGTGATCGACCAAAATAAGGTTTGAATTTTCCAGCTCGGTCTTAGTAACAATTTCCGGAAGAGCAATGTTTCCAATCGTCTCTAAAATTTTAATTGTGGACTCTTTCATCCCGTTAGGATTAACCAAGACCGCTTTGGCAGGATGTCCCCCGGCAGTCCATAGTTCTGTAAAAACAACCGACGATATGATCGAATCCAGATCTGTATATGAATAACCGTGTCCCATAACTAAAAACAATTCTGCCACCCCAAAACCCTTATTTGCCAAAAAACATTTTTACGCCTACCAGCACCAGTAATAAAGCAAATCCTTTTTGTAAGATGTCAGGCGGAATATCATGCGCAAATTTCCCGCCAAACATTGAGCCAATGATTGCGGCAATACATATAATGATGCCGGCCTTAATATCCACATTGCCTTCCTTGTAATAATGCAGGAAAGCTAACACTCCGACCGGAGGCAGCAACACGGCTAAAGACGTTCCTTGCGCCTTTAATTGTGTAAATCCACAAAAAAACATTAAGGCAGGAACAATTATTACACCGCCGCCAATCCCGAAAAAACCACTTAATACACCGGCCAGAACACCAACTAAAAGAAATAAAATAATTTCATACATGTTGATTCTCCTCAATTGTTCTTTCTAATGTTCTTTCTCAATTGTTCTTTAGTCAATGGTAAAGTTAATTCGGGTAAATGTGGTCTAATTTCATTCCTGGTCCTATTTGACCCTCATGGCAGGTCATTATGCCAAATATTATAATCGAAAGAAATCAATCGTATATTCGCATAGCATCCTGCCATTCGGGCCATAATAAAAAAGCAGAAATGATTGGATAGGAGGGTTTACATTTGGCCAAACCAGATAATCGTGCAGATAATGAGGTGCATCTGCAACAACATATCGACCATACTTTTGCTAATTTTCGAGAAGCTGAAGAGTACCTGAAGGCGCATGAAGATGAAATCAGCGAAGATGAGAGACAAGCTATTGAAGCGAAAAATGAACGCCGCGAGAAAAGCATCAAGAGTTTTATAGCAGAAAAGAAAGACGAAGCCAGACACTAAAACATTCGATTAGTTTCATTACTAAATAATGCAGCCCTTTTGTTTTTTACTTAAGAGGCTGTTTTTCTTATCTACTTGTTTTTTATATAATAATGGAAAATATGTGGATTACTTGTTTTTCGCGGCTGAATTTCGAACTGTTTTAAGGACGATATTAGGGGGGCCAGCTTTGAGTGCCCGTAGTTCCTGGTATCAAAATCCGGGTAACGTTTATTGAGTCTTTTTCCCACTTCACCTAAGTATAACCAGCCATCTTCGTCTGAACTCTCAGTTATGATCACCTTGATAAATTTTATAAGTTCTTTCAAATTTAGAATCCCTGTTTTTGATACATCATGCTTTTCAAGCTTTTCGCCGTTCTGTAATTTGTCTGAATTTACCGGAACTGCTGCTAACACCTCCAGATATTTAAACTTCTCGCAAGCTGCTTTGAATGGCGAAGGGGTTTTCTTTTCGCCCATGCCAATTACAAACATGCCGGCCTCTCTTAAACGGGCAGCCAGCTTGGTAAAATCACTGTCACTGGATACAATACAAAACCCTTCTACATTATTCGAGTAGAGAATATCCATGGCATCAATAATTAAGGCGGCATCAGTAGCATTTTTACCTGTAGTATAGTTAAACTGTTGAATCGGCGTAATAGAGTAATCCAGCAGCACGGATTTCCATGGTGCCAATTGGGGCTTTGTCCAATCTCCATAAATTCGTTTATAGGTAATTGTTCCGTGATTAGAAATCTCATCAAATATATACTTAATATATTTCTCAGACACATTATCTGCGTCAATTAAAACTGCAATTTTCTTATCCTTTTCCATCAGGTACCCCCCGGTATTCAAAAAATATTATTAACATTCTATATAGTTATAGTGCTCAGCTTAGTGAGCACTTTCTCCCCTAAAACAAGCTTAACTGATTCGTCTCCGCCAGCCCCTCCAAACACCCATGTGCGCGCAGCGTCTCGACTATAGTTGTGCTGATTTTGGCGTAAGTCATTAAATCTTCAACTGATTTAATCCCTTGCTGCTCCCGTAGAGTGACAATATTGTGCGCCGCCGTAACGCCCAGGCCTTGCACCGATGTAAAGGGCGGTAAGATTCCGGTGGGAGTAAGTAAGAACTCCGTCGCCGCCGATTTCCATAAGTCGACTCTTCTTATAGTGATACCCCGGGCATACATTTCCACCGCCAATTCAAGTATGGTTACCATATTCTTTTCTCTGGCAGTGGCCTCTTTTCCTTTTTTTTCTATGTCTGAAATTATTTTCTGGCAGGCTTCCTTGCCCTGAATAACAATTTCTATATCAAATTCATCGGCCCGCACCGTAAAAAACGTCGCATAGAAAGCTTCCGGATAATAGAGCTTGAACCAGGCAATGCGAAAAGCCATGGTCACGTAAGCAACCGCATGAGCTTTCGGAAACATATACTTGATTTTTTGACAGGAGGCAATATACCATTCCGGTACGTTGTTGGCATGCATCTCTTCAATCTGTTCCGGTTTTAAGCCTTTTCCTTTGCGTACATCTTCCATGATTTTAAAAGCATGGGCCGGTTCCAGTCCTTTATAGATCAAATAAACCATAATATCGTCCCGGCAGGCAATAATCCCGGAAATGCCGGTGGTTCCGTCCCGCACAAGTTCTTGCGCATTACCGATCCAAACATCGGTACCGTGGGATAACCCCGAAATACGCACTAAATCTGAGAAGCCCTTCGGTTGGGTGTCCTCCAGCATTTGCCGGACAAATTTCGTGCCAAATTCCGGAACACCATAAGTACCGGTTTGCGAGCCAATTTCCTCAGGTGTTACCCCCAAGGCCTCGGGACTGGAAAATAAGGACATGGTCAAGGAATCATCTAAAGGAATCGCCTGCGCATCCACGCCCGTTAAATCCTCCAGCATCTTAATGGACGTCGGATCGTCATGCCCAAGAATATCCAGTTTAACCAGCCGCCCGGAAATGGAGTGATAATCAAAATGGGTGGTGATGATATCGGACTTCGGATCGTCCGCTGGTCTTTGCAGAGGGGTGAAATCAAATACATCACATTCCTTCGGGATAACCATCTGTCCACCCGGGTGCTGGCCGGTTGTCCTTTTGACCCCCGTGCAGCCCTTGATTAAACGAGACATTTCCGCCGGCCGGACTTGCAGTTTCCGCTCATCCAGATAATTTTTGACAAAGCCAAAAGCGGTTTTATCGGCGATGGTAGCGATTGTACCCGCCTTGAATACGTTATCTTTGCCAAATAACTCTTCTGTATAGTGATGAGCGCGGGACTGGTAATCACCTGAAAAGTTTAAATCAATATCCGGTACCTTGTCCCCTTTAAAGCCCATAAAAGTCTCGAAGGGAATATCATGGCCATCCTTGGCCATTGGTTGTCCGCATTGCGGGCAATCTTTATCTTCCAAATCTGCGCCGGAACCAACACTCCCGTCCTCAACCCAGATGGCATGCTTACAATCAGGATTCACACACCTATAATGGGGCGGTAAGGGGTTAACCTCCGTGATGCCGGTCATCGTGGCCACGAAGGAAGAGCCTACTGAGCCGCGTGAACCGACCAGATAACCATCCTCGTTTGATTTTTTCACCAATAAGTGAGCGATCAAATAAAGAACGGAGAAACCATTGCCGATAATTGCTTTTAATTCTTTCTCCAAGCGTTTGGTTACGATCTCCGGTACGGGGTCACCGTAGAGCTCCCGTGCCCGTTCCCAGGACATGTTTTCCACTTTTTCCTCTGCTCCCGGTATGCTCGGTGTAAAAAGCTCATCCGGGAAGGGTTTCAGCGTTTCAATCTGATCACAAATCCTTTTCGGCGCATGGACAACCACCTCTAAGGCCTCGTCTGCACCCAGGTAAGCAAACTCCTGCAGCATTTCATCCGTCGTCTTAAAGAACAATGGCGCTTGGTTATCGGCGTCACTAAACCCTTTGCCGGCCATGATAATGCGCCGATAGGCTTCGTCCTCCGGATCCAGGAAATGAACGTCACCGGTCGCCACTACATTTTTCTGCATTTCCCGCCCTAGACGCAAAACTGTTTGATTAATTTCCCGCAGCCCATCTTCAGAAGACACTTGGCCGTTACGCAGCATAAAGAAGTTATTGCCAATCGGCTGCACTTCTAAATAATCATAGAATGCGGCTATTTCCTTTAACTTTTCCCAGGATTCTTTCCGGATAATTGCTTGGATCACTTCACCCGCTTCACAAGCCGAACCAATGATCAGCCCCTCGCGGTGACTTTGCAGCAACGATTTTGGGATCCGCGGCCGACGGTAAAAATATTCCAGATGGGAGGCTGTGATCAGCCGATAAAGGTTTTTCAGGCCGATTTTATTTTTCGCTAACAGAATAATATGCCGGCTTTTTAATTGATTTAAGGGCACAGCACCCCCAGAATCATCAATTAAATATCCTTCCACCCCTAAGATGATTTTAACCCCATATTTAGCTCCCGCTTCAACCGCTTCCGGGAAGGCCTGCACTACGCCGTGATCCGTAATCGCCACCGCCCCATGCCCCCAGTAGCCGGCCCTTTTAATCAGCTCATCTGGCGTGGAAATGCCATCCATGTTGGACATGCGCGTATGCAAATGCAGTTCAATTCGTTTTTCCGGCGCCTGATCCTCGCGCATAACCGGGGTCGTGCGCATTAAATCTCTCGGCATCAGGGTCAGCACCGAGTCAAAGCGATCATATTTAACACTCCCGCGGGCTTTCAGCCATTCGCCTTTATCGATCTCCAGGCTCTGTTGCCCTTCTTCCAGAAAAACTTTAGCGGAAATCGAATCCGTTTTATCCGAAATCATAAAAGTCAGCAATTGCCGGCCGCTTTTTAATTTCCGATATTCGAGCTCAAATACTTGTCCCCAGACAATAATCTGGCGTTCTTCATCCTGCACATCATGTAAAGGAACGGGTTCCCCTTTAAATTCTTTCCCCAACAAACAGGCATTCCAACTTTTTTTCGGTTCCGCCGCACATTTGGTTTGCGCAGCATAAATTTGCTGTATGTATTCTAATTCCACCGTTTCATTGTGCCGGGCCAGCTCCTCAGGATCAACGGCGCTGTCCAGTTCACAGCTAATCTTTGGTTTCAGATGATAACGGGTCTGAAAATATTTTTCCACAATGTGTTGTTTCGAACGAAAATATTCAATCCCTAAAGCATTCGGCATGAGCAAACACAATTCGTCATCAACCACTTGATAGTGTGTTTCACCCAGCCAGCCTTTCGCAGAAGGGAGAAGTTTTGTAATATCCTGCACAATCTCCCCCCAGTGTTTCTCACACAGGGATTTTAACGATTTAACCGGCATGGCATAGTCAATACACCAATCAACCTTATTAACCTCCGGCACTTGTGAGCGAAGCAGCGCTTCCATATTTGCTAAACCGGCTTCCTCCAGTTCACATGACGCAGAAATGTGGAGGACCCAACGCCCTTGTTTGGGAAAAACCTCCACCTTTATTAGCTCCACCTTCGTCAGCTCATTTTGCCATGCTGCAATGCGCTCCGGAGGAAGTTTTGAAATAAACGGCACTTTCAGCAGTGGAAGAGTCCTGCCCATGTACATCCCCCCCTTATCGAAGATCGAGATTCGAGATTCGAGATTCGAGATTCGAGATTCGAAGTTCGAAGTTCGAGATTCATTATTGGAGTTCGAACCAGATTTTTTCTATAATTCTCTTCTATAATTCTCTTCTGTAATTCTCTTTGTAGATTTTTCCAGATAAATATAAATAGTTTTGATAAATATTGTCTTAGATTTACATTATGGTTTAAGGTCCATGTTGAGAGCTTTATCGCACATAGCTTTAACCTGTCCGGCCAGTTCCGGAACAGGTACAAGCTTTGTTTCGCCCGTTTTCCGGTCTTTTAATTCAACCTGACCGTTAGCTAAAGATTTACTGCCGATCGTCACTCTTAAAGGATAGCCCACTAAATCCGCATCCTTGAACTTTACACCGGCGCGTTCATCCCGATCATCAAGAATAACTTCCACGCCTAGTTGCTGCAGCTCCTGATAAAGTTTTTCGGCAGTTTCCACAAGCAAGTTATCCTTCGTGCTCACCGGTACGATTATGCATTGGTAGGGGGCAAGGGACATCGGCCAGATAATGCCGTTATCATCATGATATTGTTCAATGGCTGCGGCAATTAAGCGGCTTACGCCAATGCCATAACAACCCATCACAAAATGCTTTTCTTCTCCGTTTTCATCTAAAAAAGTTGCACCCAGTGCTTGGCTGTATTTTGTGCCCAGTTTAAAAACTTGACCTACTTCTATCCCTCTTGCTTCTTGCAGCGGGACACCACATTTCAGGCAGTCCTCACCAGGTTCAATCATGCGCAAATCAGCGACCTGATCGATCCGAAAATCCCTGCTGGGAACGGCATCCACAATATGATAATCTTCCTGGTTTGCGCCGCACACAGCCTTTTTCATCAGCGGCACTTCTCGATCCGCAATCACAATCAGCTGAGCGGGTACTTCAATTGGCCCGACAAAGCCCGGTTTACAGCCTAAAATCTGCTCTACTACCTCCGGTTCGGCCAACTCCAGGGAAATAAAACCACCCAGAGCGTTATTTAGTTTTATTTCATTCAAGGTGCGGTCACCGCGCAGGAGTACCAAAATTAGTTTCTCATCTCCTTGATAAAGCAGGGATTTTACGAGCGTAGTTTGCGGTACACCTAAAAACTCCGTAACTTCATCAATCGTGCGCATATTGGGCGTCGACACCGGCTTACGCTCTCCTTCAGGCGCAAGATCATCGATCACTTGGGGACGGCACTCCGCTTTTTCCACGTTAGCAGCATAACTGCACTCAGGACAATAAACAACGGCATTTTCTCCCGATTCGGCCAAAACCATAAACTCATGGGTTCCACCCGTGCCACCGATCGCCCCGGCGTCCGCTTCAACCGCCCGGTAGGTTAAACCACAACAGGAAAAGATGCGGCTATAGGCTTCATACATTTGTTGATAACTTACATCGAGCCCGGCCTCATCCCGATCAAACGAATAAAGGTCTTTCATCACAAACTCACGCCCACGCATTAAGCCAAAGCGGGGACGCCGTTCATCGCGATATTTATTTTGGATTTGATAGAGGAGGAGCGGCAGACGTTTGTAAGAATTGACTTCATTGCGGACAAGATCTGTAATTATTTCTTCATGAGTCGGACCAAGGCAAAACTCCCGACTATGACGGTCTTTTAAGCGAAACAGCTCGTCACCGTATACATCCCAACGCCCGCTCTCTTTCCATACTTCAGCCGGCTGCATGATGGGCATAAGCAGTTCCTGACCGCCTTTAGCATCCATTTCCTGGCGAATAATTGCTTCCGCTTTTCTTAAAATTCGCAGTCCCAATGGTAAATAGTTATATACTCCGGCTGTCGACTTGCGAATCAAACCTGCCCGCACCATCAGTTGATGGCTGACAATTTCTGCCTCGGCCGGAACCTCGCGCAGGGTAGGATTCAATAGTTGGCTGACACGCATTTTGTCCATTCCTTTCATTAATAACTGGGACAATTCAACAATTGTCCCCCTACTTTATCAAATCTTAGCGCAGGACCACCCAACCTCTATAGGTGGAGGATCAGCACTGGTATTGGCAAATGTCCTGGCCAGGTTCTAATAATTGACGCCTTATTTGCCGTTTGTTTTTGTATGCGCACGTACATAGTCTTCGATTTCACGCAGCAAGGCCGGCAATAATTCGTTTTCCGGAAACTGGGCCACAATCTCTCCCTTACGGAACAAAAGGCCCTTCCCTTTGCCGCCGGCGATCCCGAAATCAGCCTCCCGTGCTTCGCCTGGCCCGTTGACTGCACAGCCCATGACCGCTACCTTAAGGGGCTTGTCCAGGGTAGGAAGGCTGTTTAAGTGTTCTTCAACGCTTTCCGCTAATGAGGCTAAATCAACTTGAGTGCGTCCGCAGGTCGGACAACTGATTAACTCTACGCTCCGCTGCCTTAAGCCCAGCACGCGCAGGATTTCCAGCGCCACGGGAATTTCCCGTACCGGATCACCCGTCAGCGACACGCGAATCGTATCCCCAATCCCCTCAGCAAGCAGGGTGCCAATCCCAATTGCCGATTTTACTACCCCGGAACGCACGGTCCCTGCTTCAGTGACCCCTAAATGCAGCGGATAGTCAATTATTTCCGCGATCCGGCGATTAGCCTCCAGCATTAGGGGAACAGACGATGCTTTCAGCGAGACCTTTATTTTATCATACCCTTCTTCTTCAAGTAAACGTATGTGTCCCGAGGCACTTTCGATCATCCCTGCAACAGTGGGGCCGCTGTATTTTTCTAAGAATTCTTTCTCCAGCGACCCGGCATTAACACCAATCCGAATCGGAATCTGCCGTTCCTTCACGGCACGCACGACCTCCTGAACTTTCCAACGCGCCCCGATGTTCCCCGGATTAAGGCGCAAACCGTGAATTCCCTGTTCCACAGCGCGGATGGCCAACCGATAATCAAAATGAATATCGGCAATTACCGGCAGCGGACTGCCGGCAACAATCTCCTTTAAAACGGCGGCCGCCTGTTCATCCAAGACGGCTAGACGGACTATCTCACACCCGGCATCCGCTAAAAGGTTTATCTGAGCCAAAGTGGCCGCTGCATCGCGCGTATCTGTATTAGTCATCGATTGTACGGCCACCGGGGCTCCGCCACCAATCGTCACCGACCCTACAAAAACCGGTTTAGTCTTTTTTCTCTGCAATCTGCCGCCTCCTATACCATATCCTTGGTACATTACCCCACTTTAACAAATAAACGCAAGACATCTTTATAAGTAACAAAAACCATCAGGGCCATCAGTAATACGAACCCGACAAAATGGATCATGTTTTCGCTTACTGGATTGACCGGTTTCCCTCTTATTCCCTCGATTGATAAGAATATGAGCCGGCTCCCATCCAGGGCGGGAATCGGAAACAAGTTGAGGAGCCCGATCTGAATACTTAAAATTCCCGTTAAACCTAATAGGTCGCTTAAACCTTGATGGGCAGCATCCCCAATGACCTGTACGATCATCACCGGACCGCCTACATCAACCGGAATTTTCCCGGTGACCATTTGTACTATAGCAACTATCACATACTTTGTAAAATCAACGGTTCTCTCTAACCCAAGCCTTGCCGCTTGCCCGATTGAGGCATGGGTATAAAACACTTCCGGCGCAATTCCAATCATACCGTACCCGGTTTGGGCATCCTTTTCCGGCGTCACTGTTACGGTTTGCTGTTGGGTTCCGCCGGCCCGCTCAACCGTGATGCTTAACACTTGGTCCGGGTTGGCATGAATGACTTCCGTCAAACGAATCCACCCCGGCGTTGGCTCATTGTTTACCGCCAGAATCTTATCACCCGGTTGAATCCCGGCTGCGGCGGCCGGTTTTTCCGCCACAACTGAGCCAACTATATTGGCGGTCCCTGCCGTAGGGATACCGAGATAAGCAAAAACGCAGACAAATAAGATTACGGCCAAAACAAAGTTCATAATCGGTCCGGCCGCGATCACCGCCATGCGCTGCAAAACCGTCTTATTCATAAAACTGCGGGGATCATGTTTAGTGGCGACTATAGTATTACCATTGTCATCGATTTCCGGATCCATCCCATAAAGTTTGACGAATCCTCCTAAAGGAATGATGCGCAAGGTATAAAGAGTGTCCTTACCTTGATAACCGATAATTTTCGGGCCAAAACCGATACTGAACTCAATAACCTTAACACCAACCCATTTCGCAACTATATAGTGCCCAAATTCATGAATTATGATCATGCTGCCGAATGCAAAAGCAATAGCAAGTGCCGTTACCATTTCAACCCCCCCTTTTTCGATGATCGACGTTCGACGTGCGATGTTCGAAGATCGAATATGCCTTTATCGATGATCGACGTTCGATGTTCGAAGATCGAATTTGCTAATCTGTTTACGCGTTTCCCATCTTTCCCTGATTTCTCGTTAATACGTGGTTCAACATCTTGGTTTAAGTCTCGAATATCGAATATCGATCTTCTATTAAGAGTCTCGAATATCGAATATCAAACTTCGATTTTCGAAATAAGTTCTGCAGCCCGATGACGTGCCCAAGTATCTGCAGCAAGTATGCTTGCCAAATCCGGGCTATAGGAAACATTATGTTCCAAACAAACCTTTTCCACAATATTATAAATCTCAAGGTAAGTAAGCTTCTCTTGCAGAAATGCCTTCACGGCTATTTCGTTAGCGGCATTCATCACAGCCGGTAGAGTACCACCGCGCCGCCCTGCCCGGCAAGCCATTTCGAGCGCCGGAAAGGCTGCCGGATCCGGTTCATGAAAGGTTAATGTTTTACCACGCAGATCCAAGCGTTCAAAAGGGTTTTTCCAGCGTGTGGGATAACTCAAAGCATACTGAATCGGCACCCGCATATCCGGCTTGCCCAGCTGAGCCAGTATTGATCCGTCCTGATATTCAACCATGGAATGGACCAGGCTCTGCGGATGAATGAGAACCTCTATGTCATCATACTCCATATTAAATAAATAATGC
>CAYWSF010000002.1:0-13793 GCA_964460725.1 uncultured Desulfosporosinus sp. | reverse complement strand
ATCACTTCGAGTCCCTTATTCATCATCGTCGCTGAGTCAACGGTAATTTTAGCACCCATCGCCCAATTCGGATGGCGAAGGGCTTTCTCTAACGTCACAGTTGCTAATTGTTCCTTTGTCCAGCCAAAAAATGGCCCCCCCGAGGCAGTGAGAATGATCTTCGCGATCGTGTCCGGTTCTTCCTCTAAACACTGAAAAATAGCCGAATGTTCACTATCCACCGGGAGAATGGGACAGTTCATTTTCCGGGCCGCAGCCATCACCAAGTCCCCGGCAGCGACCAGCGTTTCTTTATTTGCTAAGGCGATGGATTTGCCGGCTTCCAGAGCAGCAAGCGTGGGTTCTAAACCGACTCTGCCGGAAAGCGCCGTAACCACAGTATCTACTTGTGAGGCACTTACGGAGTCAATCATCCCTGCCATGCCATGATCTACTTTAATTGGCAAATCCCCCAGCCGGCCACGCAATTCATGGGCAGCACCTTCATCCATCATCACAACGGTCTGCGGTCGGAAAAACCTGGCTTGTTGTTCCATCAGTTCAACGCTTTTATCGGCCGCCAGAGCATAAATCTGCAGATGTTCCCCTGCCCGACGGACAACATCCAAGGTTTGACGCCCGATAGACCCCGTTGACCCCAATAAAGTTAACGTTTTCAACTTCAATCATCACTTCCCGCTCATTAATAAGAAATAAAGAAATTAATTTGCGATTCTGCTGCAACAAGGATAAGTTAACGATATTACACGACATATCCATTGGCTGATTAAGCTTCCTATACCAAAATGAAGTTATAACTAAATGCAGAACTATATGTCGGCCTCAATAATGTAATAATAGAGGGTTTCTGCCAGCAGAATCATTTATACACACCTGCTATAGATTATAGCAGGTACCGGTTATCTTGGAGTCTTAAAAACGCCTGCTCTTCGACAAGCTTCAATAACAATCACCAGTGACGGACCAAGAATAAGGCCTGCGGCGCCAATCAGCTGAGCTCCCACGTACATCGAGACCAGAGTCGCCAGTGGGTGTATCCCGATGCCACTCGACAATACTTTCGGCTCCAAAAACTGCCGCACAGTGATTGTAATGATCCAGAGCGCTGCCACTTTCACGGCTTCCCCCAGGGATCCCATAATAATCAATCCAATCACCCAAGGTACAAATAGCATTCCTGTCCCGACAATCGGCATAATATCCAGCAGCCCCGCCAGTACACCCAAGGTGACTGCATAACGATTTCCGATCAGAAGTAAACCAATAATGGTTGCAAATGTTGTGATCGAGATCAAAATTGCTTGCGCACGCAAATATCCTACGATCGCCGCCCCTAGATCCTTACCGACCGCCCGAGCACGGCCGTACCAACGCCCGGGGAATAATCTTGAAAGGAACCGCATTACCTTTGGATAAGATGCGCTCATTAACAAAGTAGCGACAATAGAAATTATCAGGACAATAAATACACGTGGTAATGCAGTCAGAAAACCTAAGACAAAAACACTGCCTGATTTAGCCCATTCCTGTAGTGTCTGGGCGACGCTCTCCGTCGATGCATATAAAGTACTCTGGATTTGTGGGTTAACTTCTACGAAGCTGGCGATCGAATTTATGCGATTACTCAAGAAATCCACCAAATAACTATAATCAGGCAAGGTAACTGCTAACTCTGATAGTTCTGTATAGAGACGCGTCAGGATTAAAAAAATAAAAAGGCTCACTGCGGCAATTGCTAAAAAAAGGGTGATTAGAGACGCATACATGCGCCGCATTCGCATCACCCGCATTAGGCGCACAACGAGTGGTTCCAGTAAGAAAGCAAATATAAGCGCAATAATAAATGGCAAAAAGGCACTAAAGGCTGTGGAAAGGACTTGCCCAAAAACAGGTAAAAAGTCCTGAAAAAAATATGTAAAAGTTACCAAAATAATAATGCCGGTTGCAACAACCACGAGTCTGTTCAAGTTTGTCCATAAAGGATGTTTTTTTAAGCTCAGCTTAAAACATTCCTTTCTTTGAGGCACAAAACGTCATGAAAGCATTCCTTTCAGACTTTTACCTCATAAATAAAATAAGCCCATGATACACCAAAGGAAATACAAAGATCAGGCTATCGAAGCGGTCTAAGATTCCACCATGCCCCGGAATAATTTTCCCGGAATCTTTAACCCCGGCGCTGCGCTTTAAAGCAGACTCAAACAAATCACCGATTTGTGCGCTGATCCCGATAATCACAGCCAAACAGACAAAAGTTATCCAAGCCGCTCCGCCTATAAAATACCAAAAAACCAAAGCTGTGGCAAGGCTAAATAATAATCCTCCAAACGCACCTTCGATAGTTTTCTTCGGGCTAACCTTTGGAGCTAAAGGATGGCTGCCAAATCGTCTCCCAATAATGTATGCGCCAATATCGGTAGCCCATACCAAAAAAACGGTAAGAAAGGTCAATTCCATGCCATTTGGAAGCTGACGCAGCAAATAAATATGAGATAATAAGATAACCGCATAAAAAACCGCCAGTAAATTATAACATGTTTCTAACAGTGATGTGCTTGGATAAGTGAGCGCCATTCTTCCCAGGGCGATCAGAAACCAGAAGACAAGTGCCGCGACCATCCATTTTGCCCCGCCGCTCACCAAAACAATCAGCCACACAATCCCCATAAACATTGTTAGCTTATGCCAGGCACAGATACCCATCTGCTCACCGATTTGCATGAATTCCCGCAATGCCAAAAGCGTTAACACGGCAACTAAAAACGCTGTATATAAACCACCTAAATAAATAAGTCCCAAGAAAATGGGTGCACCAATCAAGGCAGTAATCGTTCTTTTAAGCATGTGCTCTCCTTAATCTGAATGTATTCCACCGAACCGCCGCTCACGCTTTTGGTACTCTATGATCGCTTTAAGTAAAGCTTTTTGATCAAAATCCGGCCAAAGTTCTTCTACTACAACTATTTCAGTATAGGCCAACTGCCAGAGTAAAAAGTTGCTTAACCGCATTTCGCCTGAAGTTCGAATCAGTAAATCCGGTTCCGGCAACCCTTGGGTATAGAGTGATTTGCTAAAGCATTGTTCGTCAATTTCTTCGATGCGGATCTTTCCGCTTAAGACCTCTTTACTTATGCTCTTGACGGCATCAATAATTTCGGCCCTTCCGCCATAATTTAAAGCAATGTTAAAAATAAGACCGGTATTGTCACGCGTTCGTTTGATCGCCTGCGCTATTTCCTTTTGCGCCCGCAGCGGTAAGTCGGACATTTTCCCCATGGAACGAATCACGACCTTGTTTTCATGCAGTTCTTGCAGTTCTTTCCGCAAGTACTCGATGAGCAGGTCCATCAACACTCCCACTTCATCTTTAGGCCTTTTCCAATTTTCCGTAGAGAACGCATAAACAGTCAAGATTTTAATTTCAAGTTTTGAACAGGTTTTCACGATCTCACGTAAGGCCTCAACACCCGCCCGATGCCCCATTGAACGGGGAAGCGCCCGTTTCTGAGCCCAGCGCCCGTTTCCATCCATGATAATAGCAATATGTCGCGGCAGGCGATCCATAGCAACCTGGTCTATTGATGTGTTCTTTTTATCATTTTTTTTGATTTTAACCACATCGTCACCTACTCCCTTACTCGAAGTTTGTGGTTCGATTCAATATTCAATATTCAATACTTAAACCACGAACTTCGAATCACATTACGAACTCCAAACCAGGCCAGCAAACTTGGCTCACTCCATGGGATACTCAGCATTGGTCCAGCACATTACGAACTCCAAACCAGGCCAGCAAACCACTTTATTCAAACCTTGAAAAGACCCCCTATTCGAAGTTTATGGTTTATGCTTCATGGTTCTTAGTTTGCATACCTGCTAAGAACTGCGAACCACGAAAATCGAACCTCGAGTAAGGGGTCTATGGCTGCATTGGTGAAAATTTTTCATACGTTAAGATAACCTCAACACGATCGTCGAATTCTCTGATACGGACAACACGACAACTTCCCCACACTTCCATTTTACCACGTGGACGCGTGATCCGGAAAGTGTAAGGTTTACCCATAAGTTCAAGTTCAAGTTTTACCTCGTTCCAATTTCGGCCGAGAAAACCTTGCATCATACTTCAGTAAGTTCACTTTCTTTGTTTTCCAAAACTTGGTCAATATCTTTTATGGTCTTATCAGTAATCTTTTGAACATCATCCTGAGCTCTCTTGATCTCGTCTTCGGAGACCTCTTTCATTTTCTTAAGCTTGTCATTGACATCCCGACGCACATTGCGCACTGCCACACGCGCTTCTTCTGCTTCTTTTTTTACTAATTTGACTAACTCCAAGCGGCGCTCGGCTGTTAATTGAGGAATAATCAAGCGAATTAGCGTACCGTCACTAGACGGGTTCAGACCTAAATCTGATTTCAAAATTGCCTTTTCGATCGTTGGCAGAACGGATTTGTCCCAAGGCTGAATGACCAGCATTCTTGGTTCCGGAGCAGAAATGTTGGCAAGTTGATTTATGGGCGTAGGAGTCCCATAATAATCCACCATCACCTTGTCCAAAATACCCGGAGTTGCACGCCCGGCCCGAATTGTGGAATACTCTCTGCGTAATGCGTCAACCCCTTTTTCCATCCGTTCTTCAGCATCTTTAATCATCTTGGAGATCATTTTCTTCATCCCTCCCAACAAAAGTACCAATTTCTTCACCCATTATTACCCTTCGGATATTACCGGGTTTTGTAAGGTCAAAAACTATTACCGGAATATGATTGTCCATGCATAGCGAGGTAGCAGTGGAATCCATCACCCCTAGTCCTTTATTGAGAACATCGAGATAGCTTAAACTGTCAAACCGCTTTGCTTGGGGATTCTGAACCGGATCAGAATCATAAACCCCATCCACCTGTTTGGCCATTAAAAGAACATCCGCTTCAATTTCAGCAGCCCTTAATGCAGCTGTTGTATCAGTCGAGAAATAGGGATTACCTGTACCGGCTGCAACAATTACCACCCGGCCTTTTTCCATATGGCGAATCGCGCGCCGTCGAATATAGGGCTCAGCAACCTCCCGCATTTGAATAGCCGACAAAACACGGGTATCCTGCCCAGTCTTTTCTAAGGCATCCTGCAAGGCCAGCGCGTTCATTACCGTTGCCAACATACCCATGTAATCCGACGTTGCCCGATCCATTCCTTGGGCACTGCCGGCGATACCCCGCCATAGATTTCCGCCGCCGACAACAACGCAAACTTCAACCCCCAGAGCGCGAATTTCTGCGATCTGAGCGGCAACGGAAACGAGCATATCATGTTGAATACCAAAGCCTTGAGTACCTGCCAGTGCTTCCCCGCTAATTTTAAGGATCGGGCGCCTATACTGTGGTTTTTCCATAATCTACAGTCCAACCTCCCTCAATCCATTTTACACGGAAAAAACCTTCTCACATTCGAAAAAGAGAACACCAGGGTGTTCTCTAGCTAGATTGTCTAGGGTAACTTATCGACCTATTTCTTTCATAACCTCTGCTGCAAAATCATCTTGTCTTTTTTGAAGGCCTGCACCTAACTCATAGCGAGTAAAACGGCGAATAACTATGCGCTCACCTATTTGAGCAGTTTTCGAAAGCACCAGGTCACGCACACTTATATCCGGATCCTTGACAAAAGGCTGCTCCATTAAACATACGTCTTTATAATACTTTTGGATCCGGCCTTCGACCATCTTTTCAATAATCTTTTCCGGCTTTCCTTCATTAAGAGCTTGCGCTTTTAAAATATCCTTCTCATGCTGGAGTACGTCCGCAGGCACATCTTCTTTACTAATATACAATGGGTTCGATGCTGCAATATGCATACCAATATCATGGGCAAACGTTCTAAATTCATCCCCACGTGCAACAAAGTCTGTTTCACAGTTTACTTCAAGCAATACCCCAATGCGTCCGCCGCCATGTATATAGGACTCAACAACTCCTTCAGCCGCAATCCGGCCTTCCTTATTGGCAGCAGCTGCCAGTCCTTTCTCACGCAGAAGATCAGAAGCCTTTTCGATATCACATTCACACTGTACAAGCGCCTTTTTGCAATCCATCATCCCTGCTCCGGTACGTTCCCGAAGCTCTTTTACCAGAGCTGCGCTTACCTCTGCCACGGCTATCCCTCCAAGTTCGATTATTCGATGATCGATGCTCGATATTCGATGTTCGATCAAATTTTTATTTCCCTCTATATTAAATATGCAATTAAATATGCAAACACAAGGTTCGAGGCACAGTATTCGAATTCACGAACCCCGAACTTCGAATTTATCCTTCGACTGCTTCCTCAGCTTCCTCTTCGACATCATCATTACTATGTTGTCCTTCGATAACCGCTTCGGCCATTTTTGAAGTAAGTAACTTAACAGCCCGGATGGCATCATCATTAGCAGGTATTACCACATCTATTTCATCCGGATCACAGTTTGTATCTACAATTGCAACAATCGGAATTTTCAAACGCCGTGCTTCCGCAACCGCAATACGCTCTTTACGAGGATCTATAATATACAAAGCATCCGGAAGCTTTTTCATATTCTTGATACCGCCTAAAAAGCGTTCCAATTTCTCCATTTCATGGCGCAGCGAAGAAACTTCTTTCTTCGTAAGCACCTCGAAAACACCTTCCGCTTCCATCCGCTCCAATTCATGCAGGCGATCAACCCGTTTTTGGATGGTTTGAAAATTGGTCAGCATCCCGCCTAACCAACGTTCGTTCACATAGTACATTCCACAACGTTCCGCCTCATCTTTGACCGACTCTTGAGCTTGTTTCTTGGTACCGACAAATAAAATGGTACCACCTTCAGCAATGAGGTTCCGAACAAAATTATAGGCTTCCTCTACTTTTCTTACGGTTTTTTGCAGGTCAATAATATAGATCCCATTGCGCTCCGTAAAGATATAGCGAGCCATTTTCGGATTCCACCGACGAGTTTGATGTCCAAAATGGACACCGGCTTCCAATAATTGTTTCATAGAAATTACTGCCATTCTCATAACCAACTTCCTTTAAGTTTGTTTCTTCCGCAGGTTCATCTCAAAACGCCACCCTGTTATTCTGTCAGGGAACTAACGCCTTGATCCCTCTGCGTGCTTTATTAATTCACACCTACAATAGATTAGCACATTCTTAAGGGCTTTGCAACGCATTATCCAGAAAAGGTATCCTTAATCCATTAAACCGGCATTGCTCTGCAGATTTGAACGCAAATCGTACATACGGATGAAATTCTCTAAGTCGCTCATTAATTCGGGAAAGGGAAAATATAACTCGCTCAGGTAATAAATCTCATCCTTCGTACGAATCCGAGCAATTTCATGCCCTTTTTTATCAAAATAGAAGACCACTCGCTGAATATCCTGTGGTTTTATAATCCGTTTTCCCAGTAAAGACCGAAAAACGATTTGATGCCCTTTGATTTGCACACGCTTACTCTTTCCGACAGACAGTAAGATTAAAATTCCCACTGCCGCCGCTGCATAAATTCCTACTAGAATCTTTAATTCTATCACCGGCAGCTTGCTGAAAAAATATATACCACCGATTACAAAGGGATAAAGAATTAGAAAAATAACAGCCGGAACGATCAGCGGTTTTAGTTGGTAACCATAATCCTGGCCATCCATATATAACTCTCCACCCTCCTATTAACCTCTCACACTGCCAGTGTCAAGAACATCCCTTTCCATACCGGCAACACTCGCCTCCCCGGAAAGCCGGATAATAATACCCACTTCTCCGTTGGCAACTGCTTGTAAAAGCCGACCCGGATGCAACTTACAGAATATAGCGTGCTAAATCTTGACTTTCCATCACATTACCCAAACGTTGACGCACATATTCCCGATTAATCATCACTGTGTAGTCCGCGGGCAATTCAGAGGCTTCAAAGGACAATTCTTCGAGCACTTTCTCCACAATCGTGTAAAGTCTTCTGGCCCCAATGTTTTCCGTACTCGAGTTTACCTGATAGGCAACTTCTGCCAATTCATCAATGGCATCTTCGGTAAAATCCACTTTTATCCCCTCTGCACCTAATAAAGCACTATACTGTTTAATCAACGACGACTGCGGTTCCGTAAGAATACGTTTGAAATCCGCTACACTTAACGATTCCAGTTCAACCCGAATCGGGAACCGGCCTTGCAGTTCCGGTATCAGATCGGACGGCTTGCTGACATGAAAAGCACCGGCTGCAATAAACAGGATGTGATCCGTTTTAATCGGGCCATATTTTGTGGCAACTGTAGACCCTTCTACAATCGGGAGAATGTCACGTTGTACTCCTCCCCGGGATACATCCGGACCGCCTCCGCCTTCCCGGGCAGCAATTTTATCAATTTCATCTAAAAAAACTATTCCCTCATTTTCTGTTCTATAAATCGCTTCTTGAACAGCTTCATCTTGATCAATTAAATTTTGCGTCTCTTCATATGCCAAAATCTTGCGTGCTTCGCGAACAGTTACATTTCTCTTCTTATGCCGCTTTGGGAGCATCACCGACATCATATCTTGAAGATTGATGCCCATTTCAATCATATTATTGTTCCCCATCATATCGGAAAACGGCAAATTCTCTTCCACAAAAATCTCAATAACTTGTTCTTCGAGTTCTCCACGCTGCAAGCGGTCTGCTACCAATTTGCGTTCTTGGGCGATCTCTGGGGTTATGTTGACTTTTTTTTCCGTATCCGCTGCTTGACCAAATAACATTTGCAGAGGGTTGCTGGTTGTACTTTCTTTGGTTTTGTGGGGAACCAACAGTTCGACCAAACGTTCCTCGGCTTTCAATGCCGCCTCAGCTTGTACCTTTTCTGCTCGTTCCGCTTTCACCATTCGCAGAGCTATCTCCACTAAATCGCGCACTATCGATTCCACATCCCGGCCGACATAGCCAACTTCTGTAAATTTTGTCGCTTCGATCTTAATAAAGGGTGCCCGCACAAGCTTTGCTAAGCGCCGGGCAATCTCCGTCTTGCCAACGCCCGTTGGGCCAATCATCATAATATTTTTCGGAATTATTTCTTCCTGTAACTTCTCCGGCAAACAAAAACGCCGGTAGCGATTGCGCAAAGCTACAGCCACGGCCCGTTTCGCTGTATCTTGTCCGACAATAAACCGATCCAATTCACGGACTATTTCGCGCGGTGTCAAGTTCTCCATAGTGTCACCCCCCTAGAGCTCTTCAACATTTATTTGTTCATTAGTATAAACACAAATCGAAGCAGCTACACGCATCGCCTCCAGCACGATTTCCGTGGTCGGCAAATCTGTGTGTTTTACCAAAGCGCGCGCCGCAGCCAGAGCATAGTTACCCCCTGAGCCAATGGCGGCGATGCCGTCATCCGGTTCGATCACTTCACCGGAACCGGAGATAATTAATAGATTTTGGGTATCCGCCACTATTAACAGTGCTTCCAGGTTACGCAGCAGTTTGTCTGTTCGCCATTCCTTCGCCAATTCTACAGCGGCACGCTGCAGATTCCCATGGTATTCTTCCAGTTTGCGTTCAAATTTATCAAAAAGTGTAAATGCATCCGCTACGGATCCGGCAAACCCGGTTATCACTTTGCCATGAAACAAACGACGTATTTTCCGGGCTTTATGTTTCATCACAGTTGCCTGGCCAAAAGTTACTTGGCCATCACCTGCTATCGCTACATGTTCCCCTTTCTTCACTGCTATAATGGTCGTTGACTGAAACATAACCAACACCTCTTTATCCCTAAAGTCTACTTTGGCAATTTAAGTGTGTCAAGTTAATCTAAATTTATATTTTTAGTTCCTCCAGAGCCTCGCCTAAAAATGCCTTAGCATTTAAGTGGGGGCTTGTTGACTGGCTTGCGCGGCTCCTTTGGCTCGCGGATGAGCCTGAGCATAAACTTTTTTTAATCGTTCCCGGGTTAGATGGGTATAAATTTGGGTTGAGGAAAGCTTATCGTGTCCCAGTAACTCTTGAACACTTCTTAAATCCGCGCCGTTGTCTAACATATGCGTAGCAAAAGAATGGCGGAGCATATGTGGATTGACATGTTGTTCCAAACCAACCCGGGCCACCAGTTTATTCAAAATCCGCCTGACAGACCGGGCCGATAACCGTGTGCCCTGGTAATTAAGTAAAAGAATATTATTATCATCATTCCGCACTCTGAGATATCTCTCGATGGCCTCGATGGCATGGTTGGTGATGGGGACTACCCGTTCTTTATCGCCTTTGCCGAAAACACGCATTAATCCAATCTCCAAATCCAGCTTATCCCGATTCAAGCTCACCAGTTCTCCAACTCGAAGCCCGGATCCATAGAGCAGCTCGATAATCACTTGATCACGCGCACCCAGCAATTTTGTGCAATCCGAGGCTTGGAGCAGCAGCTGAACCTGGTCTAAATATAAAAAATTCGGAAGCTTTCGTCCCAGTTTTGGACTCGCTACCCGTTGTACCGGATTTGTTTGCAGTATTTCCTTGCGGCATAAGAATTTAAAAAAAGAGCGTAAGGCGGCCAACTTCCGCGCCATACTTTTTCTGGTTAACCCGTATTCTGCCATGACACCTAAAAAACTGCGCACGATATAGACATCAATCAAATCTACCGTGAGTTGTTCCGGTTCAAGACCCAATTCAAGGGCAGCAAACCGAAAAAACTGACCCAGGTCAGTTTGATAAGCAACAACCGTGTGCACCGATCGATTTTGCGAAGATTGATAGCCCGTAAACAAACTTAAAGCTTCATCTATTAGCATACCCATACTGCGCACCCAAATCCTCCCGCTCACAAAACTCACTTAAAGACCCCAAGGCCCTTTCCGAGATCCGCATGTTTTTTTCACGTTTATTGCGGATTCGTTCTGCCAAAGGTGGCAGCAAGCCAAAATTAATATTCATCGGTTGAAAATCTTCACTGGGTGACCCTTCCAAATGACGGGCTAAGCCGCCCAGTGCCGTGTCTGATGGGAAAACCAGCGGTAACTGCCGACTAAGTCGCCGCCAGGCATTTATTCCCGCTAAAAGCCCACTGGCGGCAGATTCCACATATCCTTCAACCCCGGTTATCTGCCCGGCAAAAAATAAATCCGGGTTAAGCTTTAAACTAAAATCTGCTTTGAGAACTTTTGGCGCATTTAGAAAGGTATTGCGGTGCATCACCCCATAGCGTACAAATTCGGCATTTTCCAACCCCGGGATTAACGAAAATACTCGTTTTTGTTCTCCCCATTTTAAATGGGTCTGAAAACCCACTAGGTTATAAAGTGTACCGGCTTGATTTTCCTTACGCAGTTGTACCACGGCATAAGAATTTAAACCGGTCCTTGGGTCCCGCAATCCGACGGGTTTCAGAGGACCGTATGCCAAAGTTTGGGGGCCGCGCTTAGCCATTACTTCCACAGGCAGACAACCTTCGAAAACGCTTCCTTCTTCAAAGCCCTTGACTTCAGCTGTCTCCGCTTGCACTAAGGCCGTGTAAAATAAGTCATACTCTTCCCTGGTCAGCGGACAGTTCAGATAGTCTGCTTCCCCCTTGTTATAACGTGAGGCCCAAAATGCCTTATTCAAATCGATTGATTCCAAGGTGACAATCGGAGCTGCGGCATCGTAAAAGAACAATACTTCTTCGCCGGTTAAGCGCAGAATGTCCGCCGCCAAATCGTCCGACGTCAAGGGACCGGTAGCAATAATATTAATTCCCGATTGGGGGATTTTATGTACTTCCCGCCGCCAAATACGAATATTCGGATGCTCTTCCAACCTTTTTGTGACCTCATGGGAAAAGAGTTCCCGGTCGACTGCTAAAGCGCCGCCGGCAGGAACCGCGTTATGATCAGCCGCACTGATAATCAGGGACCCCAAGCGGCGCATTTCTTCTTTCAGTAACCCAACTGCATTATCTAAACCGGCCCCGCGCAAGGAATTGCTGCAAACCAGTTCAGCAAATCGATCGGTATGATGGGCCGGGGAAAACTTGATTGGGCGCATTTCAAATAAATCGACCATGACCCCCCGTCCGGCAAGCTGCCAAGCAGCCTCGGAACCGGCCAGACCGGCCCCTATCACCGTTACATGCTGCTTCATTCATCATACCTCCTTACCCTAATTGAACGAAAAACCTCTGATTTTACATGGCCCTGCTAGAGTTCTGTTATCCGCCAACTCCAGAAGCGTCATCTTCCAGCAGCAAAGTATAACGACATTCCCGATTTGTACAGACTTGTTTCTTTTGTCGTTTGGTAGATTTAATCACCATCATTTGGCTGCACTGCGGGCAAGGCAGCGGGGCAGGCATTTCCCATGACACAAAATCACATTCCGGGTAGCCGCTGCAGCCGTAAAATCTCCTGCCCTTCTTCGAGCGGCGAATCACCAGCGGTTTTGTGCATTTCGGGCAATTTATACCCACTTCTTCCAGCAGGGGCTTCGTGTTTCGGCACTCCGGAAAACCCGGACAAGCTAGGAATTTTCCATAGCGCCCCATCTTGATCACCATGTTTCTGCCGCATAAATCGCATAATTCTTCGGTCACTTGATCCTCTATTTTTACTTTGCCAATCTTCTCTTCCGCCTGATCCAAAGCTGCGGCGAACGGCTTATAGTACTCTTCAACTAAGGACTTCCAAGCGACCTTTCCTTCTTCAATCCGATCAAGCTTCTGTTCTAAATTTGCCGTAAATTCTAAACTTACAATATCAGGAAAATATTCTTTCAGTAAAGTGATTACGATCTCTCCCAATTCCGTAGGCAGCAGTTGTTTTTCCTCTTTAACCACATACCCGCGTGTTTGAATTGTTTCAATCGTCGGCGCGTACGTACTTGGTCTGCCGATCCCTTCCTCTTCCAACTTACGAACAAGGGATGCTTCCGTGAAGCGAGGGGGTGGTTCCGTAAAGTGCTGTTTGTCTCGCAGCTGATCAACTTTTAGTATTTCTCCCGGAGAAACCGCAAGTGTCAACGAACTTTGTACTTCATCCGCTCTATCCTCTTCGTCTTTGCCTTCTACATAAACAGCTAAAAATCCCGGGAAACGAACGTTTGATGCATTTGCTCTAAATAAATATTCCCCTGCCGACACATCGACGGTCAGGGTATCCATGATCGCCACACTCATCTGACTGGCAATAAAACGTGCCCAGATCAGGCGATATAAGCGCAGTTGATCCCTTGATAAGATCCCCTTCATTGAATCCGGAGTGCGCATAGCAACTGTCGGGCGGATCGCCTCATGTGCTTCCTGGGCCCGGCCCTTATTGGCAAACCGGCGCGGTTCGGGGGGATAATAATCATTGCCATAGTTTGTAAGAATCCATTCCTTAGCCTCCGCCTGAGCAGTTTCCGCTACTTTGACTGAATCTGTACGCATATACGTGATTAAGCCTACCGTTCCTTCTTTACCCAGGTCAAGGCCCTCGTACAATTGCTGCGCTAAGAGCATGGTACGCTTAGGCGAAAAACCCAATTTGCGATAGGCTTCCTGCTGCAAAGTGCTTGTAACAAAGGGCGGCGAAGGATGCTTTTTCTTTTCTTTCTTACGTACATCAGATACTTGAAACTCTTTACCTGCTAAATCGTTTAAAACGGCTTCCATCTCTGTCTGGGAGCCGATTGCTACCTTTTGTTCAGATTTTCTTAAAAGCTTCGCTGAGAACTTTCCGCCGGCAGATTGCAGGTCTGCGGTGAGACTCCAATACTCCTCCGGAACAAAAGCCCTGATTTGCTCTTCACGCTCCATGACCAAGCGTACCGCTACGGATTGAACCCGTCC
>CAYWSF010000001.1:13487-46946 GCA_964460725.1 uncultured Desulfosporosinus sp. | reverse complement strand
ACCAGTCTAAAAATATGCAGCGATATAAGTGTAACCGGGCAGCAGCCTATGCTGAGGCATTGACGCCGGCCGGGTTTTCTTTATCACTACTCTAAAATACGAACTCCTTGAACGTTCACATTTACTTTGGAGACATTTAAACCCGTAAGCTTCTCCGTATTATAGCGAACACGTTCCATCACACTGGCGGCAACTTCGGAAATCTTCACACCATACCCAACAATGATATAGAGGTCGATAACTAATTCATTGTCTTTTACGGACACTACCACGCCACGGGCTAAATTTTCGCGTCTAAGTAAATCTGCAAATCCATCGGTAATTTTACGCGAGGCCATACCCACCAAACCATAACACTCAACAGCGGTGGCACCTGCGATCGTGGATATTACTTCTTCCGATATATCTATTTTACCTAAGCTATTGATAATTTCTTTTCCCAAGTAGGATTCACTCCTTATATCATCGTCTGCCCTGATACTATTCTACCAATAATTTCATTAATGTTCAAAAATATTAATGCTAAAATTAACAGTCTGACGGTTCTCTTGTTACATAAAATAGGCGCTTGCGCGATGATAGAATTTTTTAAAATTACCATATACTCCCTTAAATGGAGGAATTGGGGAAGATCCGTAGAAGTAAATACTTATTATAATTGCAAGGAGGATATAAACATGTCTTACAGTGCAGAAGTTAGCCGTTCAAATCCCACGTGTTTTCTTTTTCTGATAGACCAATCCGGGTCCATGTCAGATCCTTGGGGAAAAGAGTCTTCCAAAAAAATTGCTGAAGGTGTTGCTGATATTGTTAACAAGTTATTACAGAATCTGATCATAAAATGTGCCAAGTCAGAAGGGGTCAGGGATTATTTTTATATCGGTGTTATCGGTTATGGCGAATTCGTTCAGTCGGCTTTTAGTGGGCCTTTGGCAGGAAAAGATTTGGTTGCCATCAGCGAGGTCGCCAATTTTCCGGCTTGTATTGAAGAAAGAAAGAGAAAAGTGGATGACGGGGCCGGCGGCATCTTAGAGCAAACCGTTAAATTCCCAATCTGGTTTGAACCGGTTGCTAATGCTGCTACCCCAATGTGTCAAGCCTTAACACATGCACATTTGATTCTGAATAATTGGCTGAATGAACACCCTACCGGTTATCCGCCAATTGTAATCAACATCACGGACGGGGAAGCTACCGATGGTGATCCGAGTAAACCTGCACAGGATTTGATGAATTTAAGCAGTAATGACGGCAGCGTTTTATTGTTTAATATTCATACCTCTTCTAATAAAGCAACACCGATCACCTTTGCTGATGAAGAAACTACCCTTCCCGATGATTTTGCCAAACTATTATTCACGATGACCAGCAAATTACCCGAGGATATGAGGGCAACTGCTAAAAAAGAAGGTTTTCCCGTCACTTCCACAGCCAGGGGGTTTGTCTTCAACGCCACGCCCATTGAATTAATCAGTTTTCTGGATATTGGCACACGGGCCAGTAATTTGCGATAGGAGACAACAGATGAATTATACCATTAATTCAAGTTGGCTGCCTAAAGACGGTAATTCACCATTTGAATATGAAGATGCCCTGTATCCGAAAACAACGGGTTCATATACAAAAAAGCATGTGACTGCTGCCGTTTCCGACGGAGCAAGTGAAAGCATGTTAAGCGGAAAATGGGCAGAATTTTTAGTTAGATCCTGCTGTGGAAAAAGTTATTGTTTTGATAACTTTGCTTATTTTATCAAGAGATCCTGCCGAGGATGGCGTTTATGGAAAAAAACGTACGTTAATACAAGGAAAAATAATTCTTTGCCCATACGGTGGTATGAAGAACCAGGTTTGAATGCGGGAGCATTTGCCAGCCTTCTCTGTTTAAAATTAGATGATCAGGAACATGATGCGGCTAATTGGGCCGCAGTGGCCCTTGGCGACAGTTGCTTATTTCAGATAAGGGATAATGCCGTAATTACCAGCTTCCCAATCACCGGTTCCGGTCAATTTGACAACAGGCCATATTTATTGTCAAGCAATCCGGCTAATAACAAACACATTTTAAAACATACAAAAAAAACAACCGGCCATTGGCAAAAAAATGATACCTTTTTTTTAATGACTGACGCCCTAGCGGCCTGGTTTTTAAAACAAGCGGAAGATGGTGAAACACCTTGGATCTCCATACTGGACCCAGATGCTGAAAAATATGCTCAATCGCCGGCGGAATTAGTAAAGTACTTAAGGGAACGCGGCACTATTCGCAATGACGATGTAAGCGTCATACGTCTTGATTTAAGGTAGGTTTTGGCTATGTCTTGGCCTTCTATGTCAGATTATCAAGATACCATTCAAAATCCCAATACTTGTTTTTCCGATCCCGAATTAAAAAACGGCACCCCGTTATTAAATAATCTTGGACTGCCTAAGCCAATTGCCGGCGGATTTGCCTGCGTTTATGAAATGATCTGCGACACACGTAATTATGCCGTCAGGTGTTTCTTAACTGAGCAATTAGAGCTTGAAAAACGTTATAAAATCATCAGTGATTATTTAAGAAAAACCAAACTTTCTTACATGGTGAATTTCGAATTTATAGCTCAAGGCATTAGAGTAAAAGGACAATGGTTTCCGATTTTAAAAATGGAATGGATTAATGGCGAGCCTTTAAATAGCTACTTAGAAGCAAACCTGAATAACCCTCTAAAATTAAAAGCGCTTGCCGTTAATTTTATAAATCTTATTGGGGACTTGCGCAAATACTCCATTGCCCATGGGGATCTGCAACATGAAAATATTTTAGTATCAAATGAAGAATTAAAATTGATTGATTATGATGGCTTGTATGTTCCGGGCTTGGAAACCATCCCTTCCGGAGAATACGGACACAGAAATTATCAACACCCATCCCGGAGCGAGAAAGACTTTGGGCCTGAGCTTGATAATTTTTCAGCCTGGGTAATTTATACTTCTATTCTTGCTTTAAGTGAAGATCCTAACCTTTGGGATCTATTTAAAGCCGGGGATGGAGCCCTTATTTTTCGCAAGGAGGATTTCCTTGATCCGGACCGGTCCTCGGCTTTTAAATTGTTTGAACAAAGTTCGCTGGTTTCCTTAAATTCAATTGCCGGTCAGCTAAGAATTCTACTGAATTTTAACGATCCGTCGAAAATACCCATTCCAGACGCAAACGCTTTTTCGTCATATCTAAACCCTTTAAACAATTCTCCTCAAGGGTTACCATCCTGGCTGCAAGATTACGTTAAGATAAAAACCGAAACTACAGGGTTCAATATTCTTAAAAAGCGTTTTACAACTAAAGCTTTATTGATTGGTAAATGGTTATTGGGGATTATATCAATATGTTTATCTTATGGCATTGTTATTTTTTTTGATTTGCCAATTATATTTTGTATAGTTATTGGATTAAGTTTAAGCGTTAGTTTAATATTCATGAAACAATATAAGAATCAAGAGCATGATCTTAACAATGAGCTACAAAAACATTATTTGGAAGATTCAAACATACCTGGTATTGGTCCTCAGTTAATTAGCTCTTTAAACCATGCCGGGATTACAACTGCCGCTGATATATTGAATATCCATATTGTACGTAATAACCAAAATCGCACTAAAGAGGTTGCCTTAATTGAAGTGGCGGGAAAGGGTAAAATTCGTATTGAAGGAATTGGACCGGTTAAAGCAAGAGCTTTGCTGGAGTGGAAAAACCTTTTGCGATCACAAGTAAAAAAACTAATGTTAAGGCATTCTTTACAACTAAATGTCCTTAAAGCAAGATACGAACAACGACGCAGCTTAGTCCTGAAAAAACTTGCAAAATGGCGCAAATAAAATGTTAGTCCTCCCAGACAGTATCAGCTTTTAGTTTTCTTCCTTTTGCAACGTATGCTCTGGCCTGCTCTTTTTCCATTCCCAAATCCATCAATACCCCTACCAGCTCGTTCGCAGGGAGTCTTTTACCGGCAATCTTGTTAACAAACGTCTTGTAAGCCTGAGGATCCTCTTTTTTTCCGGCTAACCTTCCCGTAAAAGTCTGTAGTAGCTGTGTCGTTTCAGTATTTTTAAGTCCGGACAAATCGACAGTACGGCCACCGTATTTTTTGCCCTTAGCATCGGTTTTTAATCCTCCGGTGCTGGAGGCTTCCTCGGGATCAGCAGCAGCATTGTGCATGTGCCCAGTCTGGTTCATGCGGTATGGAGAGTCTGACTCGAGGCCGACCAGCATACCTCCCTTTCTCTCCTGACTACTGTCAGCGGCTCCGACATACAAATGGCCGCTGCGCCCATCGTTGGTTATAATCTCGGGTCCGTTTTCGCCCGCTCCGCCCTCCTTACCGGCACCGCCTATGGCCATATCCATGCCATAGTGATGATAGGAACTATCAAACATACTTTTTACCGCACCCTCGAGGCCGCTTTGCTCTTCCAGCCCTTCGGGGCCTTGACCTGCCTTTGGCGTAATAAGACGGTGTGTCGCAGAGGCACGCGCCGCCAGACCGGCGTTTTCACCAAGCTCTTGATCGTTCTGCGTATTGAATATTGCCCTCATAACGTCGCTGCTCTTACCGTTTTGAGCCACATCATCACCATTCATTTCATCCGCACCAAATGTGAAAGCCGTACGGGCACCGTGAGAGAAGGCGTTTGCCATGGAATGCTGCCACTCTTTACTAATTGGTGTCTTTGTTTTCTTGCCTTTATCGTCGGTTGTCACTTCCACATCGTTCTGCTGGAAATCGCCGAGCTGCATTAAAAGCATCATGCGCAGCATGGAATCACCTGACTCCTTAGCTGTTGCCACATCTTTATCGGCCAGTGCCTGCGCCTCTTCATCCGTGCGTGTGCCGGAGATTGTACCTGGTCCGGACAAGCCGTCCGGTCCAAGAATCCTCTTGCCAATAGGTGATCTGCTGTACTCTTTGTCGAGCCTCTTAAGGTCGCCTTTGTTCTTGTAATGCTCAGTAAGCTTGGCAGTATCTGCTTCGCTTGGCCCGGTTATTGTATCGACCATCATTCTTTGATCGATCAACTCCATGGCTTCATCGTACTTCTTTGCTTTTGCCTTATCTGCCTCTGAACCTGTCTCCTTTGCCCTGGCCGCCGCATCCCGGTGCACCTTGCTCAGCGCCTTCCGATTCAAGGGATTAAGAGCCTGCGTTGCCGTACCTCCATAATGCTGTGCGATATCCTCTGAGGTAAGTTCCGGATTTAATTCAAGTTCGGCATTCAAAGCGAAAGCCTGTTCATCGGTTTTCTCTTTGGCGTACTTCTTTGAAACGCCCGCGAAACCGCTCATATCACCTCGATTGGCTCTCCGCTCGTTTCCCTTCTCAAATCCCGGAAGATGTTTGAAGCCAAGCTTTTCCATTATATAAGCCCCTGGTGCAGCACCCATCTTAAGGCCCGCCTTTGCGCCTTTAAGCGGGGAACCTGCAAAAAGTCCACCTATACCGCCCACTAATCCACCGACTAAACCCCCGGCTAACCCTAATGCGCCCCCGACTAACGTGCCAAGGCCCTTACCGATACCCTTAAGCCATTTTGGCACCATCTGCACACCACCCATTGGTGCTGAGACTGTTTGCAGCGAGCTGTCAACCGCACCCTGCTGGACCGTATGGACGAGTTCATGGGCAGCTACAGAGGAATCAAAACCTCCCTCTCCGAAATAAATATCCCGACCCGTTGTAAAAGCACGTGCCCCAATAGCATCCGCCTGCGCTGCGGCCATACTGTCAGAGTGAAAGCGGACATTGGAAAAGTCCGCACCCATTCGCGCACCGAGTAGTGATTTAACCTCTCCGGGTGCCCTTGCGCCGCTTAGCGAAGAGGATATTCTATCTGCCTCCTGCTCAGCAGCGGGTATTTGGTTACGCAAAGCGTGCATGGGCAACCTGCTCATGAGCAACGATTTGATGTTTTCCTGGTTCTCATTACCGGTTGGAGGTTTTGCCCCCATTCTGTACAATATGGCACTGTTTGGAATGGAAAAGCTTTTTTGCCCATTTGCCTCTTCGTAAGCTCCCTGCAACCTGGAAGTACTTTTCTTTTTCATTACAGACTTATTCATATCCAACCTCCAAATAATAGTTATCTACTTGTTTTTGGGTATTAGCTAATCATGTAACGGATGTCCTTAATATACTTAAACCGATATATTTTGTTCCGGAGTCTGCCTCCTGAAGGGAAACAGGAATGAAACGGCAAACACCAGAAAAATCACACCTAAAAACAGGAGTGGATTCAAGCCGAAAACCGCTGGCGCAGCCATTATCCAGCCATAGACCAAAGGACTGAGCATCTGGATGGCATTTCCCACCACACCAAGAAAGGCCAAAGAACTGGAAACCTCAACGTTATTCTTAATTTGCGGTATTTCGATAAAGTAATTCATGGCTACCGGAGAGCCAAAACCATCGAAAAGACCCATTAAAGCCGTAGATAGTAGAATTATCCCCACTGAAGACCAGATACCGATAATCGATATACCCAACCCGCCGATAAAAAGCATTACCGACACGCAGAGAGTCCGGCCTAGTTTCTCAGTCAACTTCTTGGCCAGGAAAGCCCCTATATAAATTCCTACTAAACCATTAACCAGGTAGCTATAACTGATAAGGATAACCGGTAGATTCATCTTCTCGATATATCCCGGAATAAAAGCTACTATAAACATTAAGCCTAAATTTAAGGGTATCGTTACCATAAGCAAATATCGGAGTACCTTACCATTGAGCAGGGCATGAAACATCCCCTTGAATTCTATTTCTTCCTTTACATGACCGCTGCTGTTATTTTGCTTGAGAAGCTTCCAGGGAATTGTCGCTAAAAACATCATACCACACACGATCAGTAATCCTGCTGTAAACTGATAAGTCACCGACATGCCCATCGAATTGGTAATCACCGCGCCGAATGAGCCTCCACACATGATTCCGCCAAGGAGACCGGCATTCATAGCCGCAATATTTAATCCGGTCCGTTCACTCTCCTCCGAACCTAAAGCAATAACAGTATTTAAGACATGCTTGAGACCCGCAAAGCCAATACCGCAAAGCCCTCTGAAGAGGATCAGCTGGACCGGGCCGGTCGCTGCAGCACAGAAAACGTTACCCAGAACAATGAAGAGACCGGTAACAAGCATGAAGGCTTTGAGGTTCACTTTGCTAAAATAGCGTGCAAACAGCATTGAGAACAACATAACTGCCAGTAATTCCAAAGTCATCGGCAAGGTGGCAGTAATGTCTGTAGAAAGACCGAAAATTTGCGCATCCCATTTGCGCATCAGAATGACCGAAAAAGGCATACTGGCATATATCCCCATAAAGACCAGAAAACTTAAAATGCGGAGGCCGGCAGTTACATTTTGATTTTGCTCGGGAGAAGCGGTATTAAACTGCTTGCTTCTTCGGAATATCAGGATATCCGGCAGCCGCATGACCTCAAATACCACGATCGCAGCAGCAATTAAAGTTGCCAGGAATTGCAGCAGCATGTTAAACATTTTTCCGTCCAGATACTCCTCGGATATCTGAACTTCTAACTGCATTATTTCATTATTTGTATCCGGTTCCAACGCTGCTGAAATTTCCCAGGTGTTCTCCCTGTTCAAGACCTCCCCGGTATCGGTGATAACCTTGTTGACACGGATATTCCATAAGATGGGGGTTTCCTGAACTTTGGTGGTCATATATTCTGTCATACCCTCCATTTTTTCATATGAAACACCCTTTTGATGTAAAGATGTGAGCGAGTCGCTTATATAAGCAAGAATACCATGGGCACTTTCTGTTAAAACGCTTTTATACTTTACTTGGTAATGATTATACATATATGCACTCTGAACACCGATACCGACCATAATAATCAGAGTCGGTATCATGATCATCATCAGCCGCCTGCGCCTCGGCCCAAAGGTATTTTCAGCAATGCCATCCTTTGGATCCCTTTGCTCGTCCATGTATTTTTCAACAGGAACAAAGCTCAGGAAAACAATCAATGCCAATACTGTTATAATCAAGAGCAGAAAGGATATTTTGAGATTATCCATTCGCCCTGCTTTAAGTTCCTTATTAATCTCTGCCGACGGGTAGATCATGCATAAGCTTCCGACAACGGCCTGGCTTTTATCGGATATCGGCAGCATCATAATTTCATAGTTATCCTGGATCATGGAGATATAGTTGTCGGCACCGGACAAACTATCCACCTTTGCCGCTACATTAGGATACCCGAAGACTGCAAGGTAGTTTTTTTCATCAGTCGAATCGTCTGAAGATGTGTATAATACTTCTCCCTTGTCGTTGGTGATCACCGCTTTAACATACGACGGCACCAAAGTTGTCAGCTTTCCAAATATACTATCGACATTGTAAAAAGAATCAAGGGTTTTTCCGTATTTAATAGAAGTCTCAACCTCATTAACTACCTGCTCTTGAATAACACCGTAATACTGCTGCTTTATTTCGCGATAGCTATTTTCAAAGTCGGAAGAACTCATCCACCAGACAAATAGAAATGCTACAGCAATCAAAACAGTAAAAATTGATATTAACCATTTTCGCATTGTATTTGATTTCAAGGGGATGGCCTCCTATTGATTCAAATTTGTATAAATATTCTCACAGGACAAAAGCATTTCAAAACTCGGCGTATAACCGATATTTTCTGCTGCATCCAGATTCAGGCTAAGATATGGAGAACTGACGTACTCCTGAGGCAAGTTCCCGGGGTTTTCTCCGTTAAATATTGCTCCAATTGTATTTGCTGTAAATGCGCCTCCTCCTTTATAGTCGCGGGGTGAGACCAGCATAAAGGCACCATTTTGCACATAGTTGTCTCCTACCTGAACAAAAATTGGAATTTTGGCATCATAAAACACCTGAAAAAGGTCTGTCATTCTTGTGTCATCTGTAATTATGTCGGTATTAATTAGATAAGCATCTATTTTTTCTTCCTGGACCAGCTTGCGGTATATTTCTTTTAGATTGGAATAATAGGCATTCTCAACTACCGGATTATCACTGACATACTTATCGATTTTCACCTTAGTAATCTTAAAACCGACGGCTTCAGCCGTCTTTTCATAGTCGGGAATCGAATTGACTATTTCATCATTGTATACCATACCGATATTCTCAAAGTTGATCGTATCATAATAAAATTGCAGCTGTCTGGTAAAGGCCGACGGGTCCACCTGTGCCCAAATGTTCTTATCCCCCGAATCCTCTGCCGACTGAACAATTCCCGCACCGATAGCGTCTACGGTTCCATATACTACCACGGGCAATCCCAGATTCAGACTTTTAACAAATCTCCCCGGCCAGGTACCCATTGCAAAAACCAAGTCGATGTCCTTTTGGGCGACATGATTTTTCAGACTATTCTCCGTTGCTTCTTCACCATCTATAGCCAGATAGTAATTTGCTGACCCGACAAACTCAAGGTAAGGTCCAAGATCGCGCTTGGACAACCAGTCTACCAATTCCTTAGCATCCACATTATCTTCGCTGACCGGTAAGGAATCATATTGGATCCAGCCATCCTGTTTTAGGCCCTCCACAACATGGTAAAACATCCCTCCTGTTACCGGATATGGATCAATATCCACATAAGCAATCCGGAATTTACCACCGCCCGGTTTTTCTATCGGAGAAGAAGGAAACCTATTTAAACCTGCTCCTGCGGAGGTGTCCACCGCTAACTGCTCCCCGTCCGGGTTCGTACCGAATTCCGCTTGTTTGCTGCAACCGGAAACAGCTGCTAAGGCCGCTAAGACAAACATTATAATAATTAATTTTATCACTGTCTTGTGTTTCATTTTTACCCGCCTCTTTTTTCATAAAGACTATAATTTACTTTTCCTGCAGTTGGCATAGCAATGGTATCCTTTATTTGACAGATACACAAAATACTGTTGCTGACCTTTTTATAGCCGCAGCCGACCACCGTTTTTGCCGAAGCTATATTGTTGCTCTCAATGAAGGCAAAAAGGATCGAGTTTTTTTTAAAAAGCACCTCGTTGAAACATTTTAGCAGCTCACCTCCCAGCCCACAGCCGCGATATTTTTCTTTCACAACCAGACCACCGGTTTCTCCATCCTTATGTTGTAAAATAAAAGCCGCTTTATCACCACTGCACTTATGCAGGAGTCCCAGCCCCAGACCTGAGCGTATCCTGTCAGAAATATAGCCTTCATTGCTGAACTCATCGTTGTCGTAGCTATCAAGAATGAAACTCAACCAACTCAAATTCAATTTTGTTATCTCAAAATCCTTTAGCGTTTGGCTGCAGTGAATAATATCCTTTTTATTGATCACGTACAAATCATATTCACCGATCATGGCAAGAGGAAACTTTTCTAAAAGCTCTTTTTGATATATTCCGGTATTAACAATAAAAGTGTCCAGTTCTGCTTCCGTATCCTCCAGCAGACACTCTAATTCAGCCCAGTTTGCGGCAGAAAACAAATAGGTTCCACTGATTTTATCTCTGATGCGTACGGAATCCCCCACCATCTTTACATCCTCATGACAATTTCTTTCCACCACATTCATAAGGGGAGCATTATATTCTTTGTGTTTAGTTAATTGTCGCAATAAAAATTTTGTTTTAAGAAGACTATACATTGACTACTCCTTTACTCATAGCAGTTTCCCTGCTGTTTGCTTTAGCCCTGCTGAAATGAATGACTGACCGGCAAGCGACAAATCCACTCAAAACACAAATAAGCAACAGTATAGAAATGCGTAATGTAAATTTGTAGAAAAAACTGTTGATATAAGTTTGGGATACCGTAGCCGATATTTTATCGTTTCTGTCCAAAGTTAAGGAGTTAATAATCATAAGTTCACTGCTGTTCTTGGCCAGCCACCCATTCAAATCATAAATCCGATCTGCTGATATCCCTTTTGCTTTTATTGAATCCACGTTACTTTGCAGTGCCTGAGCCATTTTCTCGGCAGATTGATGTGTGGCATCATTCACAACCTGATAATAGCTTACTAAAGCGATGCCGGAATCCAAGGCAGCAGCTCCGGTTACCATCACAGCGAGAATCAGTGTCAATTTTAAGGCAAGCCGGTTTGTTTTCTTCGCTCGGACACGCGGTAAAATTAAAAGAGCAATTCCGAAAATCTCCAAATAGATTATTATGGTTTGCACCTTATTTTGCAGGTTATAATCCGAAACGGCATTGGTAACCGCATTCTTATCCAGACACATGATCAGAAAACCGACGATATTGCTGCTTTTGTCTCTGAGCGGTTCAGTGAGATAATAATACTCGGCATCTTCCACAACAGTATACAGCTTTCCGTCACGGTAAATCGGATCCTTGGGAATTGTCAGGCTGAGCCCCTCTGTCAGGCCACTTTGATAAAGCAGCTTGGCTGAAGCAGAAACGATATAAGCACCTTCTATATATGATGAACAGCTTTGAACACCCTTTAGGGTTTCTTGCATATCATAAAAGTTCTCCAACTGCTTTCCATATTTAATGTCCTGCTCGATCTCGTTGATATACTGTCTGGCCTCCAGGGAAATGCGCATAAAAGTCAGGTCCTCATAAACCTCGCGAATAGACCAAGCCTTAATATTAAATGAACAGAACATTACTACCAAGAGAGCCACTAGAAAGAATATAATAAAAGGCAGTTTATTTTTCACTTTCAATTCTCCCGTTTTATTATTTAAGGCACCTGTACCGTCACAGCAGGAGTCATTGTGATCGAAATGACACCGCCATAGCTGCAGAAAGTTTTGCTGGTATTATTAAGTGCCGGCTTACCCCCGATCAACACTGTCGGGGAACCCGGTGCCCAGGGGACTGCCACTACTGGCGTACACGGCATAGGCGTTAACACTCCCAGGGCTGCTGCAGTTGCCGCGGCAACCGCGGGATTTGACGGAGCAGAGCACATGCCAAAGGGTATCTTTGGCAAATCCATAATTGTGGCTACAGGTTGATTCACGGCAATAACTGTCGGCGCACTGGTTGCTATGAGCGGCGCCGGTGCAGCACCGAAGGTACACATACAGGTTGCGGTATTAACAGTTAACATGCCCATTAGCTTATCTCACCCCAAATATTTTTATAAATTATCTTTTTCACATATTATTTAGATTTCAATCGTGCCTAAGTCGTTTTCCTGATAAGCTTTTATCTCATATGTTCTTCTAAAACTATTTTCCTCTCCCCCCAATACTAATATCTCCAAGGAAGCCAGCCTCTCCTTTAAACCCGGTAGTGCTGTGTAGAAGCTGCCGTCTGATGAAGCAGCACACCCGATCACTTCGACCAGGGGAGTGGCGCGCCGGTGGCTGTAGGCCATACCCGTTTCAAGAGGATACCTGCCATCCTTGTCGGCATTCTGGGTGATTAGGCAAAACTCTCTCTTCTCTTCCTCCTTGTCCTTAATCAAGTAATTGCCCGGAATAGACAGCTGACGTTCCGGTACTGCTGCAAAGAGCTTTAGGAAGCAATTTCCGGCCTCAGCCTCATCCTCGGCTATCCTCATCACTTCGCCGCCGTCCCCGGGGATCATATAAAACTGCTGTTCGGCAAAGGGCTCCCCCCCCTTTGTAATTCTGCCCGACACCGTGGTAACCGGTCCGCCGAAAGGATATTTCCTGGAAGGATACATCATAATATGGTTCAAAATATATCCCTTACCGGCTTCCGGAATATCCGCAACAACCTTTTCCGGCCGGAAAACAGGCGATGCAATCTCAAAGCAGGCTTGTCCCGGCAATAAATCCGTAAAGATGAAATAGCCTCCGGGTTTATATATCGGTCGTATTCTCCGGTTGTTTAAAGTAATGCTCACTTCCGGTGCCAATAAGTTTCTTTTTCTGAATCCGTCCATTATTTTAAGAATAATCGAGATATACGTTTTCATGGCATTTTCCTCTTACTGCTTATTTCTTTTGGACAAGATCAACACTTGCACTGCTCACTCTGGTACCCACCGGTCTGATCCGGTTGGAATCGATGACCAGGGAATTAATCTGGATCGCG
Source organism: uncultured Desulfosporosinus sp. (assembly GCA_964460725.1). GTDB lineage: Bacteria > Bacillota > Desulfitobacteriia > Desulfitobacteriales > Desulfitobacteriaceae > Desulfosporosinus. Next base: position 33,906 of record CAYWSF010000001.1, on the reverse strand, counting down.
AAGGACGGTTTAATGGTCTTGTTTGCACTATTCCATATCTTGCTGAGATCATCGTTGCTGAGCTTAAGATATTGAACCTGCAGGGGTATTCCGCCGTTGGCCAGGGAACCCTCCAGCCGATTAACCGGAATAATCGGAGTGTCCCAAATAACCTGTAAAGCACGCCCGATAATTTTATATTCATCCGCCAACCTGGTCTGGATTGGCGCTTTTGAATGGGCCGATATAAGAGCATGACAGCGCAGCTGCATAGATGCATAGCGTTCCAGCTGCGGATTGATCGGATCAATGATGAATCCGGAATTAATCCCCGTATCATTATGTTCTTCAATATTATAAATCCACACCGTCAGCTGAAAATCCCCCGGTTCGTGAGGTATACATAGACCAACTCTTTCAGGAGTACTGATCGGCAGCGGCGTTATTTCCCGCTTAAATAACTCCACAAGTGACTGTCCTGCTTCATAAATGGCGTTATAATCACCCATTAGCTTGCAACACCTTCCTCTTCTTTTGGAGTATCCTTTGGATTATCCTTTAAAATATCCTGTTGGAAAATCGGATTGGAAACTTTCTTCACATCCCTCGAAATATATCCCTGTAAGCCGCAATCTAATTGGTATAGAATTTTTGAATAAGCAGCTTTCCCTTCAAAGACATCGATCCTGGTCTTTTCCTTCCCGAGCTTTGCAGCTTCAAGCTCCGCATTCCCCGCTTTTCCTGTTTTAAAAGCGTTCTCCGTCTCTGCCAACCTTTCTGCGGCGTCAATATAAGCGGTAATCAAAGTACCCAGTTTGCTGTAAGCGGTAATCGCCTCATTTAACTTTTTCTCCAGCGCCGCTGCCTTATCCTCAGTTACCGAAGGGGGCAGTGATAGTTTACCGGCATCCACAATCAGATAGGAGCCAGCAGAATCAAAATTTGCCGGCATGGTTGTTCCTGTTAACCTTTGGAAACTTTTTTCCCCATTATCAATCTGCATTTTATATAAGTTTAAATCAAAGTCGTTTTTCACTACCTCTTGCTTGATCGAGTCCCGCGTCTTAGCTTTAATTTTCCCCATCTTAAAATCAATGTCCGCTTGTTCAGCTGCCGGCTTCAGTACTTTTTGACGTTCTTCCAAAAACTGATACTTATTACGGGCAAAGTCCAGATCTATTACTACTTCGGCTAACTCCAAGGCAATTGCGTTTGCCTGAGAAACGTTCGGGATAACCGTCCCGTCCTCAAGTGTTTCAGTGGTTAATTGTGCATTTTTTAACCAAGCAGCCTGCACGGCCTTTTCCAGGGCAGTAACTTCCGTACCGCCTGCAATTGCTGAACCGGCGAAAGTCACCAGCAGCACCAATATTAATAGTGGTAATCCTTTAATTCTTTTTTCCATTTTCGGCCTCCCATGCTCATTGCTAATACCCAAGGCCGGGGAAATCATTCATGTCCAGGCCTAAGTCTGAGAAGTAAATTGCATACTTTTGTGCATTATTTCCACCGGCACCTGTTCCGGTTTCTGTGGCCCCTTCCGTACCTGGCTTAGGATTACTCGCAAGGGTTTTTGCAGAAGGATGGTAGTTTATCATAGCCACATCTCCAGAGGCAGTACCGGCCCAGTAACACACTGCATAACCAACATATTTGGCATTGTAAGACATCATATTTTCCGGTTCCACTCCCAGTAAGGTTATTGCATATCCATCCGCCACACTCCCTCCCATTTCTCCCAGTTCATAGATGCCCGGGAGCTTCAGGTCCTCTATTCCCTGAATACTTGTCAGGCCGCCTTCTTTGGGAAGTGTGTAGACATCCACCAATTTTGCCGGTTCTTCTTCAGTGGCATAAACAAACTTTAATACTAAACCAAAAGCCTGATTAGATAAGTAAAAGAAGTCTGTCTGGGAGATATCCTCTATCAGTCCATTACTAAAAGCAGTATAAATGTTTTCAGCCTTCATATTAAAAAGCTTCCCGAAGGCAATATCATTATGTTCAAAGGGCCCGGTGTATTTTACGCCTGAAAAATCATCGGTTAAAGTTCCCTCGCCGGACATCATACCGGCAAGAAAAGTGCCTGCATAAAAAAGCGTTCCATTCTTATAAAGCTTTCCCTCGCCATCAAAAAGTCCGCTGACGAAAGTTCCGTCATATACCAATTGGCCTTTCTCCCCATAATACCGTCCTTCCCCACTGAAAAGCCCCTTTTCAAAGCTGCCGTCGTAAATTTTGGTACCTTCTTCATTGAACATTTCTCCCTTACCGGAATATAGACCGCCTTGGAAGGTTCCCTGGTACTTTACATTCCCGCCCGGATAATTCTCAGTCCCATCCCCCTCAAAAACATCTTCCGCAAAAGCGCCCTCATAGACGATACTGCCGTCCTCATAATACTGTTTTCCGGAACCGGTTTTTTTATCATCCTGCATATCTCCTTCATAGAACAGTTTACCGGCTTGGAAAATCTGACCTTTGCCCGTCTTTTTACCCCTAACAAAGTCGCCCTTATAGTACTGCTTGGCATCCTCCGAATACCAGGTTCCCTTGCCGTCATATTTACCATCTACATAGTAGCCGGCATACATGGGCCGACCATTTAAATAAAATTCTTCCCCCATACCGATGTATTTACCATCGGCGAGCCGCCCCTTAAACATCAGGTTTTCCAGCTTTTCTTCGTAATAAATTTTTGCCTTGCCGCTATATTGCTCGATCTTAGGTTGTCCCACATATAACTTAGCTGTGAAAAACTTGCTGACAAGCCAAGGCCAGACAAAATTGTAAGCCAACAGCGGCACAGCAATGACAAGCACAATCAGAATCACTATCAAAATTTTAGCAATAAACACTCGTCCTGCATCAATATAGTCTTCCCGCTTCTCCGGTTTCAGTTTGATCTTCGCCAGCAGGGAAGTAAGGAATTTGGGGATTTTATTCAATAATCTACGTATATTCAACCATCTATAAATCCTGGATCTTAACATTATTAATGGTCTTAACACCAAGCTTCTCATTGTTCGGTATAACATCTCAATATTCTTGAGAATCAACTTAAGCAATATCGGGGACCTCCTTATCAGCGCATTCGTTCTAATTCATAAATGGTGGTATAAGTATTTTGCTTATGCTCCGAACTAAGATTATATTCAGCAATATACATGTAATTACGGGCTGCCCCATCCTGGGAAGAATATTTAATAATATCCATAAATATTTTCCTTGCTCTGACATAGTCGCCTTTTCTAAAGAGGTTAACTCCCAATTCAAATTCATCTGCATGAACTTCCTTTACCTTGAGCAGTGTATAAGGGTCATTATCATACAAATCGAAAAGCTGTACTTTTTCTTCCCGGATTATGACCTCGCCAATCCGCCTGTTCCGATAGACACCTTGAGGCTGTTCCGCCAGTATCTCCGCTGTACAAGCAATATAAATATCACTGTCAAAGCAAAGCTGTATAATCGGCTCCGCTTTTTGGGCTTCGTTGGATATGGCCGCCGCTTCCATGCGCTTTTCGTCCCCGATAAAGCCCAACATCATGTTTCCTTGGGTTAAAAATAAACGGATATCTACCTCATCTTGGCCGTTTTCCTTCCTTTGCCGGTTCAATGCACCTAGCACTTCCCGGATTCTTAACGCTGCTTGCAAAGCAACCTCGGAATTGCCTTCAAATACAGCATTAAAACCATCGGGGAGGAAATTGTACACTGTGCCCTTGCTTTCACTCACCACCGGTACAACGTTTTCAAAGACGTCGTTAATATTGGCAAAAATTTCTTCACTTTTTTCTCCCCTGCTGGTAAGAAATTTAAAGCGTAAAAATAACATCACCATTCCCTCCTTGTAACTCTGAGACCATTTCCCAACATTCTCAATGTGGGTTTCTCCCAGAATCTCGAGGAACCTTAGAGGAACAAACCGGTAATAGGAAGCATTCAATTTATCCAAGCTAATTGTGGTGCTCAAAATATTCAAAGCTAAAGCCCTGATCGAATCGGACAAGTCTTCAATTTCATCGCCTGAGTGCACATCAAGTTCTCGCCCGTAATCACCGGCAGCTATCTCATCTACTCCCTTTTTTAGCTTTCTGACATTAAATACATTAAAATATTCTATGACTATAATCAGTACTACCAACACCAGCCCGATCAGCCACATAAGATTGGTAAGTGATCCGGTCATATTGGCAGTGTCCTTATCCAGGCTGTCTAATCCTACCACCAAACTGAGGGTCACGGGAGAACCGGAAAGTGTTAGCCCGGTCGGCATTAACACACCGAGTACCTTGCCTCTTTGAGTCATCACTTCATAAGAAGTGATCATATTAGTCTCGGCCTTTTGAATTTCTTCGGTAAATTTTTTTCCATAGCCCATCAGTTCAGCGGGAAACCCTTCCTCATACTGATTATTGGAGGCAGCGACCATATATCCGCCGTCTTTTGCCAACAAACTAATATTGGCCGTATTAAGGATCTGAAGTTCCAGATCAAGACCAAAAATTTCCTGAACCAAGGCTGAAGAGACGACTGATTCCCCTCCAAAAACAGTAATATCCTTTAAAGAAGTCGTATTATCTCGAAAATAGTTTTTAGTTGACATAGAAAGATCACTTTTGACCAAGGCAACAGCGCCATCGTTTTTTGCAGCATAAGCGCCACCTGTGAGAGCATCTGCAAAATTTTCACCGGTAGCCAGGCATAATTTATCGTGCTGATAGTCATCCGCGAATCTATTTAAGACAGCTGCATTCCGAGCATATTCATCCTGCCCCAATATTCTTTCCGGGTTATTAAATCCGGCAACTATATTATCACCGACCAGTGATTGATCACCAATGACATAGGTTTTTGTAATATTTTTTGAGTTAATATAATTTTGAATATTGATTGTTATCTCATCTTTAGGAACAAGGATTATGGGCATATGCTTTTTAGCTGCAATAGCTCCTATCGATAAAGCATCCGCATAATCGTCTCCGGTCGTTACCGCAACTTCACTCACGTCTCCTAATTCTTCCGCAATTTTTATTGCTGTTTCATATTTATCATGACCTGCAATCCGTTTTACTGAAAAACCATTAAGCGTTAATTGGTTCTCAATTTCTTCTGAAATAACTGCTTTTCCCCCTATTATGTAAACGGTCTTTACTTGGAGATCAAGCAACGCTGTACTTGTTTTGGGGTTTAAATAATCCTTATCAGTCAGAAGAATTGGCGCATTTTGTTTTTTAGCAAGTGGCACGGCAGCTAAAGCATCCGGATAATTCTCACCATAAGCCAACAGTGCAGAATCAGTTTGCTGCCATCCATCTTTAGCAATTTCAATGGCTGTGTCATATCTGTCTTGACCGGCTAATCTCTTGTATGTATCTTCCGCTGCAGGGGTATCTTTTTCGACCTGAGCAGCAGGCAAGGCAAAGAAAAGATTCTCTCTAAACCGCTGGAAAAAAGTATCGGCTTTATTTAGATCCAACTGATTATCCCCCGAATATGCTGCACTGCCTTTATAGGCAGCAATAAACAACTGTCCTGCTTTTACTTGCTCTGTAAGGTACATCTTTCTTTGCATCTCTTCTGCTTTTGGAACTATGAGATAGTTGGTAAGGAAATGTAAAGCTAAAAAAATTACTAAAATTACAAGGAAGGCTTGTCTGTACAATATCGAAAGCCGCATATGTAAAAAGTTACAGTAGAAATCCCAAAGCAATAAAGACAAAACGATCGTACCAACAATTATACCTACCAAAAGAAACCAGAGGGTTAAATCGGACCGATCAAAGGTATCAGTTTTTCCGATCTCAGGTAAAAAGGCAAATCCGCCTGAGAATATCCTGTGAATACCATTGTCCTCCAGGATTCCCATGACATTGCCGACATTACCTACCGTGATCGGATTCAGTTGCCTGAATTCTATCCCTTCTTTAGCGGAAATGACCTTTTTGCCATTTATAACAATAGCCGGGTCCAGCTTCGATATAGATGAAACATAAATATCGCCATCCACAGTATCTCTGCAGTAAAACTGGTTTCCGGCAAACCAAATACGATCCACTATTACTTTCCCGCTAAAGTTATAGGAAGTATCCGCCTTTTCGCTGGACTTTTTGAGAAGGGTCCCTCCTTCGAGACTGAAAATTACTTCTCCCGAGGGAAGCACAAAAAAAGCATTGATGGTGTTAGCTATGTCCCCTATAAAATATTCATTAGTACAAACCACCGGCTCTTTGCTTCCTTTTTCGTAGGCAAAGATGTCCACAGCAGTACCCTTTAAAAAGCCAAAATAAATATTTTTATCGTCATTGCTCATACTGGAGATGAGACGAAATTTACTGTCATAAAATTGTTCGACATTCTCTTTAAAAATCTGAGTAGCAAAACTACCGTCGTCCCGGAACATATATACCCCAACCTGCTTAATATTTGAGGTGTTAGGCTCCAACTTATAAACAGTAAGGAACAGGGTCTTATCCTGGTCAACATAAATGCTGTCAAAAATACAATCGTCTCCGACTACATCCATAATATCCTTTTTATAGACTTGTCGGCCTGTGGAATCCAAACTGATTAGGAATGCTTGATTCTGCTCCTTAAGGACATAATAAATATTGCCGCTCCGGTCTACAGCATGAGAACATTCCAGCACATTCTCCTGATTTGGCTGAGTAAAAATTTTAGATATTAATCCGTTGGCAAAGAAAACAAATACTAATGAAAAAGTTGCTATTAAAATAATTATTAAACTTAGTATTTTCTTATACAAAGTTCATACCTCCGAACTGATAAAAGCTAAAAATTATTTTCTTTTAAATCTCCGCCGTCTAAAAAATTCCTTCAGCCGCCGTACCCGATATGCAAGCCATTTTTCTTGCTTAAGGCGCTTATGCTCTTCCAGTAAGCCTTCGTATATTTCTTTCCAACGCGAAAAGGCCTCTGCAATACTGTCATCTCTGTTTTGCTTCAAATCTTCGATATATTCCCAAATTTCATCTGGTGCATAACGGTCCTTGACAAAAATATGATCCATAAAGTATGCTAGCTTTTTCCATTTAAATGGTTCGTTGCCCATCTCTAAGGGGCGGATCAGATAATTAATCCTTACTTTTTGGTTCTTTTCTAAAATAATGATATTATCCGGTTCAAGACACGCGTAAGCAATAAAATCCGGGACCGTATCCAGCATTAGACACGCCTCCAGAAGCCGGAAAGCATATTTGCTGCGCAGTTCGAAATCCTCTTTATCCACCTGCTCAAAGAAGTTCAGAAGCTCCGGTCCATAATGATACTCAAAAACCGCCGTAATACTGTGCTGTCCAGTCATTATGTCGATAAATTCCGGATGCTGCTCCCGATTCAAGCTATAAAACTCCGGTAAGAATCGTCTAATATCCGAGGCTTTTTCATAAATATTAAAAATCATTGGCCGGTAGTCATTGTTTGTCTCTACATCGATACAGAGATAAGCTTTGTAACCCTCTTCGATCTCAAGTACTTCAAGAACCTGATACTTTCCCCCTTGAATCAGGGTATCCATAATTCCCTCCTTAACTCAGAAGTCAGAGGTCGGAGGCCAGAGGTCAGAGGTCAGAGGTCAGAAGTTGTAGGTGTTCGCTTTTCGTATTCCTTTTCTGTTCTTTGCCTCTTTGAGCCAATCTCTGAAAAAATACTTCCTTTTCTAATACATACCTACATGGCTTCTGGCATCTTTGACTTCGTATAGCTTATTCTTCGACAATGACAAAGGCGCTGGTTTTAGCGGTGGGGTCCGCCGTGCTTGTTGCTACTATTTCATAGGTTTCGGCTATGCTTGGTGCTTGGTAAAGTCCATTCTGATCGATTTTACCACCCTCAGCATCCTGTACGCTCCAGATTACTTTTTTATCCGCAGTTCCGTTGACCTTTGCTTCAAATTGAATTCTCTCCAGGACCTTCATTTTGTAAATCCCCGGTTTTATTTTTATGCTGACGATATCTCGGGATCGCATATCAGCCGTATCCCTGGTCACTTTGTAAGCAAACCAGCGCACCCTGATTATGTGCCCTTCCACATGATCTAAACATCTGACCCCCACTCGGAAAGTACCTGTTTCAGGATAAAGGATACCGGCCACTTCAACCTTCGGAACATTCTTTCCTTCGTTTTTTGAACTAAAAATATCTCCATTTCCAAACAGTAGTTTCCTATTTTCACCTTCTCCAAATTCCACAGCAAATGACAAACTTACATGTCCAATCCCCAAGTTATGAGGTACCTCATCAGAAACATACCTGGAATTGACACGGATAGCCCCTGACAGGGGGACGCCCACAACCCCGGAAGAAGTTGCATAGTCATAAGCTTCCGAGGATGCCAGCCCAAAATGGAAGTTAAGGCTTTGTTTATCCGGATTGTATTTTGCGGAAACCTCCGGCTTCTGCCAATATTTCAACATTTCTACTTCTGTTGTAACACTTTTAAGCACTTCATGGGAGGCTTTGGAGGCTTTGTTCTCCAAGACTTGATTTCCGGCAAACTCTACGGGACTGCCGGAGGTTCTTTGCTCAAAGGGCAGCGCCGTTATTTTCCTAAGTATGTAAGTGCTCCCTGCGCTGACATAATCAATCTTTGCCAAATAAATTGGCGTGTCTTCGCCAGACATCTGTCTTTCCAGGCTGCTTAGGCGGATATTTAACATTTTTTCATAGCTTGAACGATCTTTACAGATGTAGATATCGTATTTCTGAGCAAATTCCACCTGGTCGTCGATATCCCCCATACTTAAGGAAAAGGTTGCTTTTCCCTTTCCGAAGGGCACTTGCATATCTGATACGGAAGCCGCTCGCAGGGTATAGTCCATAAAATGGATATCCCGGCCTGAATTTTTATCTTCATTAAATACTATCCTGATCGTATCGCTGTCTACACTTTTTAAGTATTCCGATTCAAAAGAATACTCAAAGGATACCGGCGGTTGTTCCGTCCCTTTCACCACCACATATCTCACTGAAAACTCTTGATCGGCCATCACAACGGTCGGTATTACCTGGTAAATGCCCAGTCCTTTACTGGAGTAAAGCACCTGGACATGATTTCTTCCCGACTCTCCAAAAAGAGTATTTGCATCCGGCTCTTGAGTATCCAGATAAAGCCGGAAGCCTTCTTCTATCTTGTTGAACTGCCTGCTGTCGCTGTCTGCCACACCAATGTTGTTTACCGGTTCCCGCATCTGTTCTTCATACTCAAGGCAAAGGTAGGCCTGCTCGTGACCAACCAGAGTTTCAAAACCCTCAATCATCTGCAGCTTTCGGATAATGGGAGAGGTCACAACAATCTCCCGCCCGGAATAGTCCAAGGCCAGCCCTGTTTCAACAGAAAAGGATGTGTCATCATTGAGATATACACCAAGACCGCAAACAACCCCGGCTCCAAAAATACAGCGGTTGATCAGCCGGCGCTTGTTATTATAGTAACTTTGTTCTGCTTCCAGATCTCTTGCTGTGAGCATCTTACCATGAAAATAACGGTTGCGTTCCATGGGAAATAGGGTTTTATTCTTCATCTATACTTCCTCCTATCAAGGTATCGTCTGATATAGCAATATTCTCATCTATGCTCACATAGCTATACTCACTAACCGTGGAATTAACGCCAAGATATGTATGTTTTCCAAGAATAATTCTCCTCTTCAAAAGTACTATTTCCATCTCAGTATAAGCCGGAATAATATTTTTTAACTTTATTAAAAGGCTGTTGATATTTTGTCTATTGAAAACATCTGCAGGCAGCAGGATAAAGAATTTATAGGGGTTAGTGCCAAAAAGCTCCTTATATAACTCTTTGTCCTGGCCTTCATACAACATTTGTTTATAATCGAAAAACTCAACAATTCTTGGTCTGACCTTAAGTTCACGTTCCACAAACCTCTCAATACCTGGCTTGGTTCCGATCGCTGAATACTCAGGCATGATCGCAGCGATCCGTTCCCTAAGCTCCTCATCCCCCAAGTTCCTGGTTTCCCGGATACTTACCCAGTCGGCCAGGTAACGAAGCATATCCCCTTTGGCCAAAGTGTAATCCAGCTTTTCCGGGATACGGTTCACTTTTTCCTCAATATCAAAAAATATACTGTCAAAGATTTTCATGAAACGCTGAAAAAAATCATTTCTTTCTTTACCATCTCGATATATTTCAGGAAGGTATTGGATAATCTGCTCATCGGTCAGCAGCAACTTAATTTTCCGCAAACAGAAGAGTTCAGGCTGTGGCACCAGAAACTCCAGCTTAAGCCACAGATACCGCCCGCTGACTCTTAACAGGCCATCCGTCGAACCGGTAAAAGCTTGTTTGAATAGGGTATTGAGCTCTTTATGCTGAGATAAAGTTTCTCCGCTTGCTTCTTTAATATATTCATCCAGATTAACCAAATTATCTCCCAACAACACTTCAATGGTATCGCAGGCAAAACATGAAACCTTAATGATGGAGTTCTCAGGCAAATCTACCTCTATGCTTATAATGTCCCATTGAAAATCCTGTTCCGTACTGTCAATCGAGCCGGTAATGAGCACTCCTGTGGCCAGCATTCCGTGCTCCTGACCTTCTAAAAACACAAGTTGGTTATCCCGTAGTTGGAGATTTCCCAACAGGCTGCGTTTCCACTCCCTGTTCCGGTTGAGTGTTATATACATCCTGCCTTTGTCCACCCTTAACTCACCTCCTAAATACATTAAGCCCAGTTTGTATTAATATTTACTTCAACTTAATGTACGGATTTGCAAATCTCCTAGATAGGGAAGCCCATGTGGAGGTATTATTATATTGCCGTACTTGTCCTTATAACTATCGTTATTCCGAACACTTAAAGTAACTTTTTTAACATATTCAATCCCCGGCAGGGTACCGATTCGCATCGCTATAATATTTTCGCGTACCGGCTCGCCAAATCCCGGCTTCCCTTCCGGTATTCCCTTCCTAACGGCTTCGAAATATGCTATGATGGCAGCCTCAATCATCGTTTCACTGCCTTCTACGGCGTTATATTCCAGGACAACCTCTGCATAAACTGAGATCTTAATGTACACAGGCCCGATGACCTTAACATTTGTGGTAATTAACCGGTATTCTTCCAGGTGATCTCTAATCGTCTTCAGAAACTGTTCATCCGGCAGCGGGAATGAATCTTCGTTGTAGGGAAGGACAACAACCGTTACGGTAGCCGGTGCCTGTTTGTCTCCGGCTACATTGCTGTCAGGATCATAGAAAGGTATCGCTTTAACGCCCATAATCCGCAGTCCCGGTGTTGCGGTAGCCAACTCTTCAAAATCAGCGACTGTCACTGCTTTGACCACTTGTTTCAGCGAATCTTTGACCCGTTCAACGGCTTCTTTGATATTTTCTGCATCCCTTCCTCCTGATACCGGAACCGGATTAAATGGCATACACCGCATAGTGCCCTGTTCCACAAGTTCAAAGCTCCCACTGACGATATTTCCCTTACTCCCCCTGCTGGTAACACATCTTGTTACGATGATATTGTTATCACCTGCTTGAGGTACGGCACCTTGTTCATTATCTCCAAAAACGATTTCCTGATTGGCAAGGTCATATGTAAAATAGCGGCCAAAAGGCCCGGCCTTGGATAACTTGGGAATAAATTCCCAATCCATCCAGCTTTTCAGCCCTTGTTCAGTTTCTTCATACACCATCAGGGAAAGCTGCTCTCTGAGGATCGTATCCTGGAACTGCAGAGGAAACCTCTGACCCGGCAGTCCATTTGAACCTGCAAACACCAGTGATTCACCGCAATCAGTTTCATAGCATAAGACCCGGATATTTTCAGACCCGTCTCTAACCAATTCCTGCGGCAGATTAGCAAGCTTCAGGACAGCAACTTGATCATTATCTTCGCTTTGTATCCGGACAAGGATATCATAATGGATCTTCCAGCCTGACAGATCACGGACAAACACGGTATGTCGTCCATGCAATGCCAGCCAGGTACGCAGCTCCAGCAAAGCCTCTCCTTCATTCTCAGTTAATGTAAAAGCAAGGGTTTCGCAAATAGTCCTCTTTTGAGTGACCTGAATTGGGTTCTTAAAAATACTCATTAGCCGGGGATTCTCTTCACAACCTCTTCTCAGGAGGCGGGCACGCAGCCAGCAACACTTAGGAAGCCCGGCGGCAGGGCTTACCTGGCCTGCCTCCTCACCAATTCTGAAGCGGATTTTTCCGGACTGGGAGAAACCATAGGTTCTGTCATATTTTATTTCTACCGCTTTAAATTCCAAACCATTTTCACCCGCTGTCCCATATTCCCATACAATATTTCTCGGGATAGGGGAATTCTCCTTAAAAGGATTTCTCGGGATGGGGAAACTATTATCAAACTGAAGAAACAATCTGAATTCCCTATTTTGGTCCAACAGATCTACACCTAAATACAAGGCACTTTCGCCTTCCACCGGTTTGGTCCCAAAGGGGTGGCAATATAGTTCCGGTTCCCGGATGATTTCCTGAACATCCTTGAACTCCGTACCGTCATTTATATAAATGTTCGAAATTATAAAGCCGTTAAACTCCACGGTGTCCGGACATTCGAAAATAATATCCCCCAGTGCCTTAAAGCGCATGCCCTGTGGCAGGGAACCCTGAATAATATCCGGAAGGACTAGCCAGGTATTAGCTGCCGCCGGTTCGCCCACAGCAGTTCCCAATAAAGCCAGCATGTTTTCATAACCTTGGGTGGTTATTCTATTCAAATGGTACTGCTGCATTTCCTTGAGCCAGGCAAAAAGCTCCAGAATGGTAATTCCCGGATCGTGCTCATTCATATCCGTCCATTGGGGATAGAGCACAGGAATGCGGCGTTTGGCTAATTCCATGATATCTTGAAAGTTTTGATCATCATAATTCGGTAAAGTAAGCAACGGACATCGTCTCATTTCCCTTTAGAATATTTTTACAGTATGTTCTCCGCTTATGACCACCACATATCTCAACATAAACCGTTCCCCCAGCGGCACCACTTTAAGCACATTGCCTTCATAGTAACGGCCCTCAAGGATAACCTCCTGTATGCCGGCTATGTTGGGAATCTTTTTAATTATATTATATATATCCGCAGTTTTCGGAACTTTTTCGATCCATAAGCGATCACTGCCGGAGATGCCCGGATTTAAAAATCCTGTTAAGGCCTCCGTTACTTGCCTTTCCGTTTCTGCAGCATTCTCATAATCTTCTACCGATACGGTTACTGTGACATTAATCTTCATGATCACAGCCGGTATGGTGGAAAATCGACCGCCAGCCATTAGTTCACAGCTTATCCGATCGGAAAGGTAATTTTCTATCTTTTTGCATAGTTTTAAGCTATAACTTCTGTTTTCGATATCATAAGGTAAAACTACCAGGGTTACATATCCCCAGGCTTGCTGTCCAAATTTGTCATAATTTGAAATGCACTTTACATCCCTTATTTCCGGGAATTGTTCCAGCACGATGCTCTCATAATCCGAGATTGTCACGGCACGCCCGCGGTGACGAAGTTTTAACGGCCCGACATATTCCAAAGTTTTTAGGTCGTGTTTGTCACTGCCGCCGCAAGTCATTTCGATATTGGTGACCCGATCTACGTAAGGGAGGCTCACCAGCAGGCCATCAATACTGCCTTCCGGCACATTTCCGCGCTTACCGCCGCCAAAGTTATAGTCGACTCGGATATTGGCATTCTCCCCCATAGATGGTACCTTTCCTCGATTGCCATCCCCAAATGTGATTACGCCGGTAGAACTATCGAGCCTATAATGACGACTGTCCGGCTGGGAATTTATAAAAGAATTGCAGCACTCCCATTTAACCCAAAACTCACTTATATACCCCGCGCTGTTATATTGAATATCTACGGAATCCGGCTTTTTTTCCGCCAGCAGCAACATTTCTGCTTTAGCAATATTCCTTATCTCATTGACCCATAAATGGCATTCCAGGACAGGACGATTTGTCAGGATTATTTCCTTCCCGGCTTCAAAGATCCGGGCCTGATACATTTCTCTTAAGATTGTCTGTTTTTGAACAATCTCGACCACATTGGGAATTACCTTCTGCACCACCGGACAGGAATCTGTGGTTTTAGTAAATTTTAGATTCATGTCCACAATTCGGAGCCAATAACCCTCCTGACCAAAAACCCTGTTCTTAAGAAAATCAGGCGGAGCATAGACAGAAACGATTCCATCCTCATTAAAGCCATCTGTCCGGTCATTCACTTTAAGCTCGCGCCAGGCCCCTTCCCCCTTGACATCCTTGGCCAGATACTCAAAACTCAAGACCCTCCTGTTATTGACCTGTCCTTCAGTCCGGATGTAGAAGTTCACCGGATAACCGGCAGGGGGCAGGTCAAAAGCAAAGTATACCGCATGGGCTTTCTCCTTCAAAGGCTGGAACAGCAGCATGGATGTAAAAGAATCCGGAGTGGGATAAATAACTTTTTCACAGTTATTTTCCGAATAAACCCATTCCACCGGCTGCAGCGCATCCATGTAGTCAAAATCCATAGAAACTGACTCAACGTATGGTAATAGCAGATTGGCATACAAGGAGAATGGGTTCTCGACCTCCACTACGCGCGCTCGAATCCAGTAATTTTTAAGGGAATTTTGCAAACTGTCGGTCATATCTGACGGGCACTGGAACGAAATATGCTTTTTAAAAGAAGTCTCCTGGTCATGAAAAGGATTCAAATCCCCTTCCACACTCAAATGGGCCCACCCCAACCCGTTCCAATATTCCCAGACAATTCGTGAGATAAATACCGGATCCGGAGTAACTAACTGGGGCTCTTCCTTTTCTACAATATATTTCCGATTGAAATTATATTGAGGCGTGTCTTGAAGGCTCCCTATCTGGCGCACTACAGTTTTTATATTGAATTCTATATTCACGCGGGCATTCCGTTTGGAAAATACCTCATCAGAAGCTATATAAAAACAATCATAGGGCATGAGCTGTTTGCCAAAACAATATCCGCCCTCCTCCGGATCAAGGATAATATCATTGGCATACATCTGCTGCGGTCTTATATGTATATACTGCTTTTCTTCATGAAGGGAGGCACTGCCGACCCGGATCTTATTCATTACGATCTCATCTGACATTCCGTCCGATTTCATATCACAATTGACCCATAGCTGTTCACCTGGTTCTCCGGCTTCCTCCTCCAACTGCCAGGCGCAGAGGGGAAAGTGATTATCTTTTATAAGATGCAGTTTGCCATCCTTAGCAAAAACCCTGTCAAAAGGGCACTGCCGATTGCCATCAAAAAATGACCACTTTGTGAAGGCGGGATCTGCCAAACGGGTTAAATATTCTTCATTCAAATAGCCTAAAATGGTGTTTTCAAGACTTAGAACAATACTTGCAGGGCTTTTTAAGTTAAAAACGTCATTACAGGTCAGAGCAAAACGATGTTGTTGGATATTCCTCTCAAATGACGGATCGAAAAATCTCACCGGAGATAGCTCCAAATCCACTTTTTCAATTAGATCATGACGTGGATTAACTGAAAATATGTCAATAATTTTAGCGGGGGTAGCTATAAAATTAGTTTCCGTTTCAAATATTACCCGACCATTCTCATCCTTTGGCTGTTCATCTGTGGGATCACGGTACAGTTGAGTGCCTTTCTTTACAGGGACGCTCCTTTCACTCCCCTCCGACAATTCAAATAAAGCCATGCCTGTAGAAGGGTTAATGGATTGAGAGGAAACCTCCAAAAGATTCAGAAACTCAATATAATGCTTGTAAGATACGCTATTCAGCCTATCAATGGTCTCGCCGAACATTTGAGCGAACAATTCCGCCAGGGCAGCTCCCCCATCCATCTCGTCCGGCTCATATTTCCATTCGGGAGTGTATACCAGTGCTTTATGTTTGATAGCCTTAATGATATCGGCAGTTTTTCTGGAATCGATCAGGGGTAGATTATTCATGCTCCTGCCCCTTCCATAATATAAAATGGATAAACCATGTTATAAAGATTGTTTGTTGTTCTTACTACATACTGGATATTGACAATGACAGTGCTTTTATCTCCGTCATCATTATTGATCTCCACCTTGATATCTTTAATGCGCGGCTCAAACTCTTCAAGAGCGTTTAATATACCCAACTTAAAAGCGGCAACACTCTCCAACCTGTTTACGGCAAAAACAAAGTCGCTGGTATTCGAGCCGAACTCTGGCCGCATTACCCGTTCCCCGAGATTTGTTTTTAGAATAATCTCAATGGCTTCCCGGATATCCTCTTCATGTTCTACCATGGCAATCTTGCCGGTCTGCTTGTCTACCGAGATAGGAAATTTAAAACCCCGGCCAAGAAAGCTTTTAGCATCCAGCTCGGACGACATACCATACCCCTCCTAATTTATCTTCACTATGCCGCCTTTCACGGCAGTCATGCCTCCGCCTTCGATATTAACCTGGGCATTGCCCTTAACGGTTGCTGTCGCTTTGGCAGTGACATTGACCTGGATAGCCTCGATATTGACGGACTGAGCCCCAGCAATTTTTACGGTTCCTCCCGTGCCATCAATCGTGATCGTATTGCCGCTTCCCACTTCAATAGTCAATTTACTCTTACACTTGATTTTTACTTCTCCGCTATTTCCATTCATAGATATACTGTTGTCGCCATCCGACAGCTCTATCAACTTTTCCTTATCATTCAAGACGACTTTTCGTTCCTTGGGAGTCTTTATGGTTATGGTCTCTTCCCCTTTTTTATCCGCCAGTTCGATGCTGCTTTGATTGGGCGTCTTGATCAGATAGGTCTCGTTCTTGCCATCTTGCAATTTCAGGGGAGATTCTACCAATTTACCCCATAAGCCGCCAATAATAATTGGCCGGCGGATATCTCCATCCTCAAAAGCCACCAAAACCAGATCATCAACATTAGGCATAAAGTAAAAGCCACATTCTTTTCCCCCGAAAGGTGTCATGACATAAGCCCAATCCAATTCCAAGGCTTCTTCATTTTTAGTAATAAACTTACAGCGTACGCGATCAAGTTTTTGCGGGTCATTGATATTGGTTACAATCGCCAGTGTAACTCCCATCCGCGCTGTCTGGATTCTGTCCTGCCTTTCATTCGGTAAGCTGAGTTGATCTAACAGTGACATACCTTTACCTCCGGATTACTCTATCGCAATTAGGTTCCCACTCTTGAAGCATAGCCTTCAAAGGATGTAGTGTATCCATTTGCATCTATTCGGTGAGAGACATGGGTTAGAAAGTAAACCCCGTCTACTCCTTTCCCCATTCCAGATAACTTGATCTTGTCTCCGGCAATGATATCAGGAATTCCCACAGATTTGCCCTGGCAACGAATAAGCTTTGCTGAATAAGCTGCCATCTTAGACTTTGCCAATGCGTCCGCCTGGCTTTGATTGATTATATAGGGGTTCATAACTACCATGGTTTTACTTTTTACCAGGCTGGCCATATCTGCACCGCTCTCTCCGGTGCCGGCAGCAGGTTCCGCCTTGGCGGCAAAGGACACCTGATTAATAGGGTCATTGCCATAAACCTGCACAGCCCCAACCTGATGGGATAGGTCAATTTCAGTAACGAGACTCAACACACTCTCTCCCCAGGACAATTCAACCGTAGGTTCTGTATTCTTCTGAGCCAGGTTCTCGGAAAAATATAAAGTATCATTAATAACACAAAAAGAGTTATTCGTTTTTTCCGCAAACCTAATCACATAATGGTAGTCATCCAGGTTTTCCTTAATCTCCGGGCTCTCCTCATAACCTCCCGACTTCCCCGCATCAAAGTCAGACTCTACTCCCGAGATAGTAGCAAAACTGCCGCACTTCTCAGTAAGAATACTTTTCACGATAGTCTTAATATCCTTTTTGCCATAATTTACCCAAGTCTTGTTGTTGACAAGCGCCCCCTTGGCATCCAGGCACTTGACTATGACAAATAATCCCTCTTTCATAGTGTTGAAATCAAAAGAAAGAGAATTAATATAACCTTTAAACACTCCTTGTAAGGTACTTCCGCTGTAGCCCATCTTAACAATTACTACCTTGCCGGGCTTGAACGTACCGAGGACATCTTTCTCAAATTTGTGGTTCACTTCATCAAATTCTGCTGCCAGGGTAATTTCGCAGGAACTCATATCAAAACCTGCTGACATAAGCACATTTATCTCATGAATAGGGAAGTCAGTTTCATTAATATCTTTGCCATCAACATTAATGGAAGCATCCGGAACTTTCATGCCCTGATATTTTTCTTCTATAGCGCTAAATTTTAATGCCATTGTACCAACCCCAAAAAATAATCAACTCAAATGATTGCCGGAATCACGATGCTCTCTCCCGATTTAAGCAGGCGGGGATTGTCAATCCCATTGACCTCGGCAATTCTTCTCCACTCCGCACAATCCCCGTATGCGGTATGAGCGAAGCTGTAAAGCATTTCTCCACTTTTCACGGCCCGGTGCTTGGTTCGATCCGCAGAATTAAGCACTATTTTTTTTTCCTCACTTGATTTCATGGTAATATCCAGAGTTGCTCTTAACGGTATGCCCGAAGGGGAAAACAGGGTGTAAACCTCAACTATTTGAATAATATAACCTTTAAACTGGTTTTCTCCCCATTCGAAAATCACCTCAGGAGGTTCATGCTTCTCAGAGTCTATCTCCACCAGTTTGACAATATCATCGGTATACTTGGTTACAGCCGGTTTCGATTCGGTTACCAGCGCATTGTTAGTCTCCAAATCAGGATTCCCTGTCTCAATCCCTGCGGAGTAGGTATCAAAAAACAGCTTGAAGGTTAATATTGCTGAATTAGCATGTGTATACTGCAATTTTGGGAATCCATGGCCCAATATTTTTTTTTCAGTATGTTCGACCGTCCTAGTTATCTTCAAATCGGACGGATTGTACAGACATTTATATTCCTTATCCCCTACTTTTATTGACGCTTTAGTCATGCCCAGCATATCTGTTGTCTCCTTTGCTTAACGTGCAGAATTCCTTCACTTTAGTAACCATAACGTCTCCGTTCCCAGGCAAGCCTGGATTCCAGTTGAGCATATACCTTGTCCACCAGATTACTCAGTTGTGTGGAATTCAAATCCAGATCGACGGATTTCTTGATTGTCCTGGTTTGGGAATCTGTAGGAGTATTCAAAGATTTCACTACCAGCTCTCGCTGCTTTTCAGGTACCCTTTCGCTGCTTTTATACGTAATAGGCGGCATATTTTTGTTATACCCTGACGAATAATTCAGTGCCGCAGAAGGTGGTGTCGGGATGACCAATTCCAGCCCACCGGCTCTGCTGTCCTGAAATTTTACATTGCCGGAAAGTACAACGTGCTCTTGATTCTGCAGGAGTTTCAACACCAATTGCTTGCTTTCCCTCTGCTTGATCATGTCTTCCTGCCGGGTAATATTGGTTAGTGCTTTACGCGCACTCTTTGTTCTCTGAAGTTGTGCCCTTTCCTCCCGCTCCCGTATCCTGGAATACCCCCGCTTATGTATTTCCAAGATCTGTTTTCCTGCCATACTGCGAGAAAACACTTTTTCTACAATTCTCCAGAAATTTAGACCATCTGGTACTTTCAGGGAAGAAGAGTATTCGACCCTTGTCGTCGGTATTCTCAAGGCAGGCTGACCATCCTCACCGGCAACTCTCGGGATTTCAGGTCCCTTCCCGCTGCCGCGACGCCCGGCCATTCCTGCCATTCCTAACGGCGTTACTAACCATGTTAGTCCTGTTTCAGGCCAGACTGCAGGAACACTCGGCCATCCCCGGCCGACGCTTGGCGACGACCAAGTTTTCTTTATATCGGAAAGCTCTGCTTTAAAGTTTATATAACTTTCAAGCAGGCCGTTTTTTTCTCTTTCCGTTTGCTTAAAGAAAGGATTCTCGCTGATAGCTCTTTCAAACCTTTCTTTGGCAAGCATATATCTTTCCAGGTGTTTTTCCGTTAATGTCTTAAATACGTTCCGAACCAACTGTTCTGCCAGCTGGGAACCCTGTTTTTGGTATCCTGGCCTGATAATACTTCCTATACTTCCGGGAGCTGTTTCTTTGTATTCCAAACCGGTTGTCGGCAGGTTCACCGGGCTGTATCCCTCGAAAAATCCCTTTCTATTTCCACTAATCGGCTTACCATAGATTAGCCTGGTCTGAGCATCTATCACAGCATCTATCACATTCCGGGATTTTACTACCAAATCCAGCTGCTGTAACTCTTCATCATCCCGCTGCTTTCGCTTATCGGCAGCCCTTTCGCCGCTCTTAAGCGTAACCGGCGGCATATCCCCAGGCAACTGCTGCATATTCCCGTGCGACTGCTGCATATTCCCATACAGCTGCGGCATATTCCCATACAGCTGCGGCATGTTCCCATACAGCTGCGGCATGTTCCCATACAGCT
>CAYWSF010000001.1:0-13387 GCA_964460725.1 uncultured Desulfosporosinus sp. | reverse complement strand
AGGCAGATATTTCCTTCCCAATACCAGCGTTTTCAGGATAGGCAGGTATTCTTTCTCCGATAACGGTTTTTTTACAACAGACGGGTAATCTTTCTCCGCTAACGCCATTTTTTCGACAGACGGATATTCTTCCCCCGCTACCGGTTTTTTCAGGGCAGGCGGGAAGTCCTTCCCGTCAATTCCTGAGATATTTGCTTCAAGAGGATTTTTTATAGCAGTCGGGTAGTATAACTTACGTTGCATACTTTCCGGGAGTATTAGAGCAACTGGGGTGCCGCCTTCGTCTGAAGGCCCCTTCCTGCTACCACGACGCCTTGCCATTCCTGGCGGCGTTACTAACCAGGTTAGTCCTGTTTCAGGCCAGGCTGCAGGGACACTCGGCCATCCCCGGCCGACGCTTGGCGACAACCAAGTTTTTCTCATCTCGGAAAGCGCTGATTTAAAGTTTACATAACTTTCAAGCAGGCCGTCTTTTTCTTTTTCCGTTTGATTAAAGAAAGGATTCTCGCTGATCGCTCTTTCAAACCTTTCTTTGGTAACCAGATATCTTTCCAAACGTTTTTCCGTTAATGTCTTAAATACGTTCCGGACCAGCTGCTCCGTCAGCGGGGAGCCCTGTCCCCGGTAACCTGGCCGGATGATACTTCCTATGCTTCCGGGAGCTGCGTCTTTGTATTCCAAACCGACGGTTGGCAGGTTCACCGGGCCGTATCCCTCGAAAATTCCCTCTTTTTTTCTAAGAACCAGCTTACCAGAAATGGAATACTCCATCTTATATGTTTCCGGCATCTGTCTTCCTGCCATAATGCGGGAAAATATCTGCTCAGATTTTTTCTGGAAATTCGGGCGGCTTAGTATCTTTAGAATAGATAGTTCTTCTATCCCTGACACCAATGTTTTTACGATTGACAGGTCTCCCATCCCTGATAAAGACATCTTCAAGATAGGTGAAGCTTCATCCCTGACAATTCTTAGTATTTTAGGTGCAGAGGGATTTTTTTTATCAACAAGCTCCAAGCCAAAGCTTGTATGATTTCGAATCAAGCCGTTAACCTTGGTTATTTCCGCTTGGTTGAAGAAAGTAAAAGTATTCTTAATTTGATACAGCGTCTGTAATTCCAGTTTCTTAGAGAAAGTATTGTTTTCCTTTTCTCTATAACCATGACTCACGCCTAAAACGGGATAAACCCGATTGTCGGCAGCTTTAATACTTTTAGAGCCTGTTAGGATATTGAAGATGATTTCCGGGTAAATATTTTGCACATAGTTAACCAGAGTCTGAGTACCGGGAGACGGATCCTCCATTAAAAAGAACAGGGCAGGAAAACTCCAGCCGTTAAAAACACGCAAAAGAAAACGATCCCGGATCGAATCCTGAAGTCTCGTCCCGATAATCCTGCAAGACGGATTTACTGCAGTATTCAGTTTGCACGTCAACGGTTTAAAACTTCCGACGTTGCAGTGAATATTCTTCATTGAAGTTATGTTCATTACAACCTCCGCCCCAGCATTTATCGGTCAAAAAACGTTGATTAGTCCGCTATGAATAAACTCCAGCCGGGTTATAGCCACTTCAGAAGCCATAGCGTCAAAATTCTGTACCGAATATTTAACCGGCATGGCATTCAATACCATCCACATCTTTACAGGAGTTTTCTGTGCATTTGTAAGAGACACCATCAGTGGTAATTTAACCATCATTCCCAGATTGGTCAAACTGAACCAATTCCAAAGAGGATCCAAAAGACCGATACCATATTCAAAAACCAGATTTGAGTACCTGATCTGCCTGGGGAAATAATGCTCCCCGCCATTGTCTCCGCCCTCACGATATGATTCCAGTTCCCATTCAGTTTCTATCCCGGATATTTTAGTAAAACTGCCAATTGGCATAGGAGCATAAACAGAAAAGTTGTTGTTTAAATGCACTTTTTTATTTTCTCCTAAAGCAAATGCCGATTCCGTACGTGCTGAAGGGATATAAACTCCGGACTTTTTCAGTTTGGAGGGACGGTATACGTTCTCGCTTCCGCTTTGCGGAAGAGTATCGTTGATGATTGGTTTGCCCGCATTATTATATTTTGGGGCTTTAAACAGTTGTCCCTTCTTTATACCCGGCCGGTAGACTTCAACCTGGTACACAGGTTCACCGTTCTGGCCTTTGTCACCCACATTTTCGTTAACAATAGGCTTCCCTTGCCGGTTGTAGACAGGCGCAGCAAAATTCCCGCTCTTTTTGGGTGCTTTACGGCCCTCGCCGGTAATCGGCTTTCCATTGACGTCGTTGTAAATGGGCATTTCCCAAGCCTGCGCTTCAGGACGGGCGCCCATAGCCTGATAATATTCATTGATATCACTCGGACCTAAAGGTTTACGTGCCATTACTCTCAACATCCCGCCAGTAAAAATTAAATTTTATCGAATACATTCTCCGGCTTATTGCTTAGCTGCTTATTGATTTTAGACACCTCAGTACACCATCGGCGTCGTTCCTTATGGTCCAACTGCATAATTTGTTCGTGGGACCAATGGAGGTAGTAACCTAAAAATGCTGCTTCTTCGTAGAGCTTATCCTCTGAATATAGATTCAGCTCTACTCTCCTAAAAAATCCAGTGGAACCTCGAAGTTATGCTCACATTTGGGGCATTGCACCTTATACGAAGGAACCTCCGACATATTGATACGCTGGTACAAATCCTGCAAAAATGCCATATCAATAGTAAACAAGCTTTCGATGATTTTGGTATTGATAGAATTTAATGTACCCAGTCTGGTTACAACCCTGGCCAACAATATGACTGTCAGATAGCCGGGATTTTGTTGGACTCTCGGATCCCGCATGGGAAGAATCTCATCGGCGGCAGTGGCCAGTCTCATAGCACCCTTTTTGTGAATTTCTCCGCCGGCGTCCAAATATCCCCGTGGAAGTTCAAATTCATATTCCGTTTGAAAAGACATAACTACACCCCTTAAATAATTTATGAAAACCTCTGCTGTTATACAGGATTATTCAGCCTGTATAACAGCACCTGATGCGTAAATAATTGTGTGAATATTGTTTTCCTCTTTTATCCTAAGCGTTAGACTGTGGATGGTGTAGCAGAGTCAATTGCTCCGCCATCAATACGGTTCATACCTTCATGAGCCAGTTCAAGTGTCTCTATTGCAATTTCTGAGCCCAGACCGTTTAAACTAGGTCCGGTATAATGCATAGGCCAAGCATTGATTACTTCCCAGGATGGCCCGTCAGCTCCGGTATCGTCAAGAATCTTGATGATCAGATTCTTTCTGGCAATTCCGGTCGGCCCTGCAGTATTATCGGAAGCAACCGTATGAAGCCATTCAATCATTTCCATGGAGCCGATAACTCCCCACTTTAATGTAATGTTGCCGTACTTGGTAAGTCCGGAAAGCTTTCTTGGTGTAGTCCTAATTTCATTGCCCTCTCTGTACTCGACTACATCAACGGAAATGTCCGCCCCGGAAACTTCTGAAAAACCAGCGCTTTCCACCCCGTCAAATTCAACCTTGAACCTAAAATTCCTGAATGGATATCTTATCTCCATCGACTATTCCATCCTTTCTCCTCTAGAATATTTATTCTGCACTTGCAGCATCAGCTGTATATTGGCCAATTCTGAAGATTACAAATTCAGCCGGTTTCACAGGAGCTACACCGATAACACAAATTAAGCGGCCATTATCGATATCATCCTGGGTCATTGTGGTACCGCGTCCGATATCGACAAAGAACGCTTCATTCGGTGCAGTACCGGCCAATGCTCCGCCTCTCCAAACGGAAGAAAGGAAAAGTTCGACAGATCTTTGCACTCTTGCCCACAGAAGCTCCGTATTGGGTTCAAATACTACCCAGTTTGTATTGGCTTTAATGGATTCTTCAAGGAAAATAAAAAGTCTGCGGACATTAATATATTTCCAGTTGCCATTCGAGGAACAGGTTCTTGCCCCCCAAACGCGAATACCTCTGCCCGGAAATGCTCTGATCAGGTTTACGCCGGCCGGATTGAGTCTATCTTGCTCGGCATTGTTATAGCCATATTCCAAGCCCGTACAGGCACGTACAATTTCATTAGCAGGAGCCTTATGTACGCCTATGGTCAGATCGCAGCGTGCATAAATGCCACACATAGTTGCTGAAGGAGGCAGAAAGAACCGCTTTTTGGCAAATGAATCATATGATTCCAACCAAGGATGGTACATGGCCGCGTAAGAACTATCAAACATATCCTTGAACTCTAAAATCTCATCGATTTTTTTCTTGTCTCTCGGTACGTCCAGAACTGCAAATCTGCTTTTCGTCACTTCACAATGCGCTACCAGCGAAAGCTGAACTTCCGGCATGGTAATACCCGGTACTGCAAGCATACTCACATCGCTGACCTCGATGAAAGACTGGATACCTGTCCGTTTTCCGGGACCCGGGTCAGCACCGATAAAATCAGCAGCAGAGATTCCTCCGATACTGCCTTCAGAACCGCCCTCAAAACTGATCGTAAGGCCTGTCCCCTTAGCACCAATGGCTTCATAAGGCGGCAAGAATCCAGAAGCTGCCAGAGCAGGAGCAACCGGTGGCGGTGTAAATGGAATTCCATCAGGTTTATCAGGTTTATCAGGTTTATCAGGTTTATCCGTTTTTTCACCTTTATCATTTTTATCATTCTTTTTGTCTAAACCTTTATTCTCTAAGGATTTTACAGGTTCAGGCGGCACACTAATCGGGGATACTTCAACAGTAACCAGCTCGCTCTTGGCAAGGCGGGACACAATGTAATCCGGGGAGTCCGGATTTAAGGATGTAAAAGTATAATCCTCTTTGGCATCGTCACATCTAATACTGATATTAATTTCGCTGCTCCTGATGAATTTTTGAGGAACAAGCGACTTGTCAACGATTGACAGACTGACGGGATTTTCAAAGGTTACCGTCTTTTCTTGAATTGCTTTGATCTTGTTATAGGTCTTGGTTCTTCCCTCATCAAAAACGACAATGTCCCCTACGTAAAAGCCGTCGACATTTTTGAGGACGCAATCATGGCCCTCTGCTTCATATACCGGAGTTTTTTGCCTGCCGGCAGGAACAACGGAGATCTTGATCTTATTGCCCCATTCTCCTGGGTTAGCTGCTGTAAAGGTCAGTACTGCCGGTGCTCTGCCAACAGCCGCCTTTGCATCCTCCGGAGCAACCCTCATGATATAGCACTTGGTGCCGCCATTAATAAAGAAGCTCTCCACCGAGTACGGAAGGTATCGCTTCTCTCCATATCTAGATTCGGAAAGATACCCGCCATAAATGCGCATGTAATCGCTAATGCTGGTTACAAATTGTGGTTTTCCAACCACCGGGCCTTTCTCGGCTAAGCCGATAAAACCTGCTGTACTGGTCCCTACTCCGGACATCGGTACTGAACCAGACTCGTATTCCTCCACATAGACTCCTGGTGATAAATACTCTGGCATTTTTGTTCCCAATTCAACCGTTCGATAAAATTATGACGGCAGAATCGGTTGCCCCCTCTCCCTTTAATATTTTACTGCTACTTAACAGCTGGAAACTAAAAGTATGAGATAATTTACTTTCCTGCCGGTTCTTCCGGTTGATCTTCATTTGAATCATCGCTGTCATCCCGATCATCTCTGTCGTCATCTTCGGGAAGCGGTGAATCTAGCAGTTCTTCCACAACATTATCTGCAAAGCTTGCTGCAGTAAACATGGCTTCGGCTTTTCGGGAATTTTCCAAAAGCTGCTCCAAGCGATAAAAAAATTGCTCTTGTAATTGACGTTTCCTGGTAATCAAGCCCTGTGTTTTGGTGATACCGGCCGCTAAAACAGCCCTTTGACCGGCAATTTCATTTAGTTTCTTGCGGTCACCCGTACTTCCTTCCGATAATGTCAATTCGCTCAGCTTTTCCTTATATGCCGCCAAATTTTTTTCATCTTCCGAAGTGTTAAGGAACGGATATATATCAGGAAAAATATTGTCAAAATTATTATATTTCATTCTCGGCACTATTTTATCAGCATCATCCGATGCCAATCGTTCAAATAGTTGCAGTGTCCGCCTGGCGTTGAGAATGGAATCCACAACCAGTCCGATTGCGCCGGTGGTATAATGCCTTAATCTATCCTGAGCTAAAGTATTACTTAACGGGGCTATGCGGGAAGATTTCGAAAAAAGCTTACTTCTTCTTGAAAAGGTATGTTCGGATTGTCCTAACGCTCTTTTCATGCATTGTATAAAAAGCGTTTGGCCTTCATTCTGCAGAATGGCTGAGGCAAGGCGCCCATTTTTGAAGGCAATCTCCGAAAATCTTCCGTAAAAATAACCTTTAGCTTTTCCTTCTAGTGTATTTTCAGAAGATTTTTGACTAAATGCTTGCTCCGTTTCCCCCTGCTGCTGTTCTTCATCACTCTGCCCCAGTTCCTCATTGCTAATTTGAATGTTTTTCCCGGCCATTTGATCGGCTTTGTGCTTGCCGGTAAGCTCAAATGTCGCTCTGAAATTATCCGTTATGTGATAAATGGGATCCCTGCTTTTAATGCGGGTAGTTCCTGCCCCTGCAGCAAGATTTGATTCAATTGCCCTTTTCATGGCAGCTATGGATTGAAGTTTAGTCGGAGACTTCCCTTTCTTTTTTCGATCGATGCCGATCCTAACCATGGCCATCCACTGCTAGGATATTTGTGCCGATAATTAATCCCTCCCCATTTCGTGTTATTTATACTAAATCAGAAAGTGAAATATTAAGTGACATCAATTACTTTCTGAAAGTAATTGCAGCAAGAGGCAGCCTTCTCAAAAGATCAGATCGGAATATTCCTTCAAGTCTTCCTTAACAACAATGATGTTGTCTTTGCGTTGCTCGTTCACCGCACTCTTCAAAAGATGCTTCATTTTAATCGGTGTTTTCTCAGCCGCCGCCAGGAAAGCAGCATGGATCACAATATTTTTGATATTGCCGCCGGCGATCTTGAACTGTTCAGCCAGAAAATCCAGATTTACATCCTGCGCCAGCGGAGCACCGGTACTTAGCATTTTTTCCCAGAGCAATCTGCGAGTCTGGGCATCCGGAAATGGAAACGAGATTATAAAATTGATTCTGCGTATAAAGGCACTATCAATATTCTGAAGCAAATTGGAAGCCATAATGGTGACCCCATCAAACTCCTCAATTTGCTGTAATAGGTAGGCGGTCTCAATGTTGGCGTATCGATCATGGGAATCCTTGACCTCGGATCTTTTGCCAAAAAGGGCATCTGTTTCGTCAAAAAACAATATGCAATTAGCATCTTTAGCTTCTTCAAAAATCTTGCGCAGGTTCTTTTCTGTTTCCCCTATGTACTTGCTCACTACCTGGGAAAGTTGAATTTTGTACATTTCCATATGAAGCTGGTTGGCAACAACCTGCGCTGCCATAGTTTTACCGGTGCCCGGCGGACCGGAAAACAACATGGCCAAACCTTTGCCATAAGCTACCACCTTATCAAAGCCCCATTGCTGGTACACCATATGCTTGAATTTTACATGTGTACATGCTTCCTGCAGCAAGGCTATTTGAGCAGCCGGCAAAACCAAATCATTCCAGGTATAAGCCGGCTTGACCTGACTGGCCAGCGTATCAAGCTGCATAACAACTTGTGAATAACAACATTTATGCAAGGTAACCGTATCAATGGCCGGATATCCATAAACTTCACAAAGACATGCTGCCTGGATAACCGCATTGTGAATTTGGCCGGGAGTAAACTGGAACTTAGCTGCTAATTCAGGCAGATCGACGTCATCATCCAGCTTCCGGTCCCTGGTAAAAGCTTCCCAAAGCTTCAGGCGCAGACTTTCGTCCAGTTGTTCGATTTGAATATCGATCTTGACAAAACCGGCAGGCAGGTTCATTTCCTTCCAGGCCTTCTCCGATGTGACAAAGATCGATTCCGGTAAGTACCCTGCGTTTGCGGTTATGGCTTTGGTAAATTTGAATAGTTCTTCCTGGTTAAGCTCCTCAAGCAGAACATTAAAGTCAGTAAAACAAAGAGCGGCATTGCTTAAAACTGCTTCACAGATGGCTTCCCGGATTTTTTCCTCCGTGGAACCGGATGCTTCCAATAGAGCTTTTAGATTAACAAATAAGCATTTTTTGTTATTCCGGGCAACGGCATGCTTTACCTGGAACTTGCGTCCGCTTCCCTTTTTTCCGGAAATAAAGATCAACACAACCCCATCGTTTTCTTTCTCATAATTTAACGACGGGGTCAGCAAAGAATCAACGCAATCGGCAGTGAACCCGTCAACCACTAATTCGTCGAGTTTATCGTTCTCATCGAATAGAGCAAAAAAGCCGTTCTCAAGCCTGGCATCGTTCCCGATCAGGTAATCTGCAATCCTTTTTCTTAAACTAATGCGGAGATTGAGCAGCTCGTCAGATTCATCAGAATTTAATAAAAATTTTATTAAAATGTCACTTTGCGAAAAATGTAAAAAGTAATCCGATGTCATCTCCCCCGGCATGGCAAAAAGTTTAATCGCAGTTTCCGCCGTAGGAATTTTTTTAGTTATGTCATCTTGCAAAAAAGCAAAAATCTTTTCATACTTTTTATCTATTTGGACGGCATAAGCAAGCAATAGGCAGTTTACTGAAAAATAGTCCAGCGAAAACTTTTTCATCAGCTTCAGCACAGGAAGCTCCGAATTCATGGCTGCGGTTAATTCAAGCCTTCCAGAAAAATAGCGGTTCAATACCTCAATCTCTTCAATTTCTTTCTTATCAAGATTAAGCCCGATCACTAAATCAGCAGCCCGGGTAAGATTCATTTCGAACTCTGCCCGGGAAACTGCTAAGCCCATCATATTCTGCAGGTTATTTTCCGGTCCAACCCACATATGATATTTGTAGAGATAAAATATCCGCATATCCAAAAGGGACATGAAGTCATTCATTAACTCCCACTGGTCTTCATATGGCTTATCTATTTTTATCAGTTTTACATTCCAGGCATAGCTTTCCATATGAATCTCCTTTTTCTCCAGGCACAAGCATATAAATCCCTATCGGACGCCATAAATCATGCTGTGAACTTTATCCCAATAAGCATTAACCAGTGCTATACTGGCGAGAAGAACTTCCTTGATATAATCATAACTAAAAAACTCGTCTAATATATGTATGCCGCAGCGGTAAACTACTCTCCCATCAACAGGATTGAGCATAAAACAACCAGTTCGCTGGGCTAGATTTAATTCATTCAATTTTCCCCAAATCCCTGCCAGCCTATCATCTGCACAAACCCAGGGAAACACTGAAAAGCAGCAGACCCGCCTTTCACTTTCGCAACTGATGACCATCTTCCACCTTCTGGTCCGGAAAGAAGCTGCAAGAAGAATGTCGCTATCTTTTATTTGATACTTCCAACCTTCATGATCCAGGATTTCTTGTACCTGGTGAATTCTCCCCCCGGTCATAACCATTCCCTGTTTCCTTTCCGGTAAGTAAAGATGTCAATATGTTTTTTATGTGTAGTTTAAAGTAGCTTGCTTATGTGTAATTTGTTAATATGTGGTTTGTTAATATTTAGTGCGTTAATATATAGTATTTCAAGTATTGATAATTCCTTGATCAAAAGGGATCGGTGACAATGTCGAGAAATATGCGCCTTCTTTCCCAACCAAATCAGGAATGGGCTGAGGTTTATCTATTACCGGCATTAGCTCCACTTTATTCACTTCTTGAACCGGGTCACCGGCAAGTTTTTCCTTCAGAAGGCCGACACTTTCCGGACTGAAGGTTTCCTCACCTGTATATTTTTCTAATGCTCTATTTATACTATTTTTTCTTTCATAAATCTTTAAAAAAGAGGAATTTCCGAGCCGGCTGAGGGCGGCCAATAATTCATCGTTATCAGTATGTGGGATTACCCCTTGGGAAAGGGCAGCTGCATAAGCAGCTTCAATCTGTTCATTAATCGTTCTTTTTCGGGTACCGGCTACTTTCTTTTGGCTGTGGCTGAGCTCTTTTTTTTGTGTATCTTTTTGCGTATCTTTCAACAAATACACCTCAAGTATAACAAGTGATATCCCATCAATAACGATATCCCATATCAATAACGATATTCCCATATCCCTGAGGAGATATAAAATTTTAGATTTAATACCCACTTAAACAATTATTAAATAACGTATTAAATGATGTAAGGTTACGTAGATTTTTGTTTTAACTTTTACATATCGATAAATTCTATCATTTTTTAAACTAAAAATCAATCCACATATAACCAATAGAGACATTTTCATGGCTGTTTATCAAAATAATGCAAAAAGGGTCTTAACCCATCTTATTATTCTACATAGTAAGCTGTTAGGGTATAAAACACTCATTCCGGCACAAAGGTTGCATTGCTTCAGGTGTCATATTAATTAATTTTGCAGCTGACACCTTGATATACCGAAAGACTTTTGATAGAATATGTAAGTGTCATTTCGGTGACAAAGGAGGTTTTAGGCCATGGCTAAAGTATGCGCAATATGCAACAAAGGAGTAGTCACTGGATTTCAAGTCAGCCACTCTCATATTCGGACTAAGAGAACTTGGAAACCAAACTTGCAAAACGTTCGTGCTATTGTGAACGGTACTCCAACCCGACTGAAAGTTTGCACCAGATGCTTGCGTTCCGGAAAAGTTCAACGCGCTATCTAATGAATTAAAAGCCCATACAGGGCTTTTTTCATTTCTCAAATATTTCTCATTTTCCATTCACACCTTAGGCTTTTCCGGCAAGAAAGGCGTTTCCCGCAAAGCCACCATCCAACGCCGTTGCATCATTACGCAATCCTCAGAGGGAAACCGTCTCATATGACCAAGCCGCCATTTGGACTAATAACCTGACCCGTTATGTAATCAGCTTGTGGCGTCGCAAGATAAAATACTAAGTTCGCGATTTCCTGAACTTGACCAAATCTCATAAGGGGTATCTCCTCTTTTAAAAGGATTTTATCCGCTTCTGTCAAATTGCTGAGCATATCAGTCTCGATAACACCTGGCGCAACACAGTTTACTTGAATATTTGAGGGACCGAGTTCTTTGGCCAGGGCTTTTGTAAACCCGATCATTCCCGCCTTGGCCGTAGAATAACTCACTTCACAAGAGGCACCTACCATCCCCCATATTGAGGACATATTAATGATCTTTCCCTTCTTTTTCCTGATCATTTCGGGGACAACCAATTTACAGCAATTATACATTCCCTTTAAGTGCACATTGATCATCCTGTCCCATTCCTCCTCTGTAATCTCAGGAAAAAGTTTATAGTGTGAAATTCCTGCATTATTCACAAGAATATCGATGGAACCAAAAGTATGACAAGCTTCGTTCACCATTTTCTCGACTTGCACCTTTTGGGTAATATCCGCACAAAGGGCCAGCGCCGACAAGCCTCGTTCCTGCAAATTATTTGCTAAACTCTGCGCTGCCTCCACTGAACTTAAATAATTTATTACTACATTAAAGTGATTCTCTGCAAAAACTTGAGTAGTTGCTTTTCCGATTCCTTTTGCAGCGCCGGTGATCAATACGGTTCTCATTACTTGTACCCCTTATCATTCTCATTATTTGTACTACGCGGCTTGAAATAAAGCATTGCTTAAGGCGGTGCTTTTTGTGTTTTCCAGACCATTTGTTAATTACTCATGAGGTGACGATTTGTTCGTTTTGAAGCGATGCTTTTTGTTTTTTCTGCACCCTTTAGTTAAATAATGATATCTCCTATATGATATATACCCTGAATCCGGTAATGCTAAGCAACAAACATATAAACAAAAGGGGCGGCTTACTTCCTATGAATATAACTCAATTGAAAAACCAGGCGAAACAACTAAAATTGGATGTCTTAGCCCTTTACTTTGCATATAGAGATCCAAGATTATCAAAGTATGTGAAAGTGTTTATGGTTTTCGTATTAGGATACGCCTTAAGTCCGATTGATTTAATCCCCGATTTTATTCCAATTCAAGGTTTTCTTGATGACTTAGTTCTTGTCCCGTTAGGTATTGCCATGATTAACAAGATGATTCCCGGTCAAATGATGGAACAGGCAAGAGAGAGGGCATCTAAATCGAAGAATTCGTTTATGGTGTTCGTAATAATTACGATTTTGGTTATATTGGTTATTTTAGTTGTATTGAGGTTATTAACGTGACTCATTGAATTATAAACCTCTCTCATTTTTGCTTATACCAGTTCTTTATATCCGGAATTTTTTGAATCAATTTCTCATTGGCATGCAGCATTTTTACATAATAATCATCGTATGCCGGGCTTAACTTTCGCATAGCAGGTATGAATTCATCATAGTATCCGCTGGTTTCTCCAAACCTGCGAAATAAATCCATAAATTGAGCCATCACAGAGTTTTGATACTCGACTGATTTTTTAAATTCTGCATATTGAGTCAGACTATCCTGGTTGTTTTTCCAATAGGTTTCAAAGTCATTAAAAGCACTCGTTAGATTTAAGTGAAGTTTTCCGAAAAACTGATCATTCATCTGAGGATCCACTTCATCTAATAATGGTTGAAGTTCTGCCGGGATTTCAATTGATTCCATGTTATCTAAAAAGTTAACAATTTTAGCATACATTCTTTTCTGATCATCTGTTTTTAGGGGTTCATTCAAAAATTGACCAAAATGAAAGCTGACATAACGACCAAAATACCCCGGGAAAGCCATCAACAGTTTTTCTTTTATCGTAGCTTGTTGTTCCAATAGATTAACCTTATCCTGAATTTCCTTTATATTTTTACCGTGAACAAGCTGCTCAATCAAATCTATTCGCGCCAGCTTTACCTTTGCCTGAATTTGCTTGGCTTGCTTAATGATCATCAGGGCAGATTTCTTGTCCTTACTTTCCAGCACTTGCTTAATCTCATCAATAGTGAGATCCAGCTTTCTTAATAGAGCAATCATCTTTAACTGCTCAAGATCATCATCAGTAAATTCCCTATATCCATTTTCTTTTGTTATGGGAGAAACTAATCCTTTGCATTGATAGTACTCAATTGCTTTCTTGGTTAAACCTGTTTGCTTGCACACTTCATTAATTTGCATTTCCGCCACCTCCGATTTTAAGCTTAACGCATGCCCCAGGGTGACAGTCAAGCATTTAAGCAGCATAATATTGTCTTTGAGTCATTTTTTATATAATTGTTCTTTTATAGTTAGGACCTTTCTCCTAACAAGGGTTCAAACATGACGGCGGGTTAAAGGCATAAGGTTTGCTACCTTTTCGTCCTATCCTCTCTGTCTGCATAGGTACTATACAACCTCAACTCCTCAAAACCTTCTCCATTGGCTTGCCTTTTGCCAATTCGTCAACCAGTTT